>NZ_JAJCHL010000051.1:0-23661 GCF_020554505.1 Caldibacillus sp. 210928-DFI.2.18 | reverse complement strand
GTCGTTTTGTGCCGGGAAACCTCTTTTTTTGGCGACGAAACTCGTTCTCGTCGTCTTTTTGAGCCGCAAAACCGCATTTTTTGGCGACGAGACCACTTCTCGTCGTCGTTTTGAGCCACGAAACCTCACTTTTTGGCGACGAGACCACTTCTCGTCGTCGTTTTGTGCCGGGAAACCTCTTTTTTTGGCGACGAAACTCGTTCTCGTCGTCGTTTTGAGCCGCAAAACCGCATTTTTTGGCGGCGAGACCACTTCTCGTCGTCGTTTTGTGCCGGGAAACCTCACTTTTTGGCGACGAAACTCGTTCTCATCGTCTTTTTGAGGCGTGAAATCGTATTTTTTAGCGACGACACCTGTTCTCGTCGTCTTTTTGAGGCCGGAAACTCATTTTTTTGGCGACGAAACTCTTTCTCTCCATTAACTTTTGGCAAGACGCTACCGATTCTGTAATTGAAAACCCCTTTTTAAACCCACTGTTTACAACCAAGATTTATGGGGGTATGATAGTATAGTACTCTCGTATCGATGAAAAAAGGAGTTGAATTTTTATGAGTAGTCAAATAAGCGACGACCCCAGACCCGGACAGATTAACGGGAAAGTCATGAATTGCCCGGTCCAACCATGGTTGAATACTGATAAAAATTCAACTATACTTGGGGGCATTTTTGACTTTCTCGAAAATGAGGAGGTAAGAAAATGTTAAAAATTTATTTATCCGATGAACTTGGCGTTCTGGAGGAAAAAAAGGAAATTACCCGAGGATGTTGGGTCAATTTAATTTCACCTACAGAAGATGAAATTATTAAACTATCAAACGAGTTAGATTTACCAATTGAATTTTTAAAGGATCCATTGGATGAAGAGGAACGTTCCCGGATTGAAAAGGATGAAGGAAACATCCTAATTATTGTCAATATTCCACTCGCTTCCATGGATGAGCATAATAATATGATTTACGACACCATTCCATTGGGCATTATTTTTACAAAAGGTTGCTTCATCACTGTTTGTTTAAAAGACAATCCAATTTTACAAAGTTTCACAAAAAATAAACTTAAAAACTTCTTTACTTACAAAAAAACAAGATTTTCCTTACAAATCTTGTATTTCATGGCAACCTCCTACCTGAAGTATTTAAAACAAATCAGCAAACTATCAGACACAATTGAAAAACAACTTCATGAATCGATGAAAAATAAAGAACTCTTTTCGTTATTAAACTTAGAAAAAAGCTTAGTGTATTTTACAACTTCCTTGAAATCAAACAATTATGTATTGCAAAAAATTCTTAGAGGTAATTATTTAAAAATGTACGAAGATGATCAAGAACTGTTGGAGGATGTCATTATTGAACATCAACAGGCGATTGAAATGGCCGATACGTATACGAATATTCTAAGCAGTATGATGGACGCATTTGCTTCTGTCATTTCAAATAATGTGAATAATGTCATGAAATTATTGACGTCCATAACGATTATCATGGCAATTCCGACAATGGTAGCAAGTTTTTATGGAATGAACGTTGCGATCCCATTCCAAAATTACCAACATTCATTCCTATTTGCGATCATCTTGTCTTTTGTTTTATCTTCAGTGACAGCAGTTATTTTTTGGAAAAAGAAGTTTTTTTGACAAAAGAAGAACCGGGCATTGTTCCCGGTTTTTTTCTGTTTGTGATTGATGCGTGTGGGATTAAGTTCAAAAAATCAATCCAAGTCCATTGCTGTTTCCTCTTTAAATTTGGAATTATATCTTGAAATTCAATCTTCACCCCTTTGAGTATGGAATTATGTGCAAAACTAATTTCAAGAGCCTTTCTCCCTGAAATCAATCTCGTCCGGTTCGTGCAGATATTTTTTCATTAAAATCCGTCCATTCCCATCAAACTCGACCCCTTCCTTCTCCAACAAAGCAACTTGAACAAATCTTGATTCGTCATCTTTAATTGCAATTTCACCTTTTGCATTGACTACACGATGCCATGGGAGATGATGGATATGACTCATTGCGTGTAAAATACGGACAACTTGCCTAGCTGCCCGCGGATTTCCGGCAAGTCTGGCAATTTGACCATATGTCATTATTTTGCCTGCAGGTATTGAGAGAATAATCTTAATTGTTCTTTCGGTAAACTTGTTCATTTTCATACCACCTATAAAATCATCGGCTTCGTACGTTTTTCCCTAGTAAAAATAATTTTGTTGGAATAAGTCGTTACCCGGTTAGGCACAGCGAAGGAAAACAACGACCCCATCACAAGGTATTGCCAAACCCAGTTATTGCTTTAACCACGAAACCGAGGAAAGTTGATAACAAAAGATACAAACCTATCCAATCATTATGTATTAGAAAATCAAGTTTATTATACAAGAAAAGGCTGCTAACGAATATGGCGTTATGTTATTTTTATTCTTAGTGTCTATAAAATTTTACTTTTCTTATTTGAAACCTAAGGAGCCGACTCCTATTTCGAAAGTCGGCTACTCACAAAGCTTATGTTATTTGCACTAAGTTAACTTATATTAATTTTCATCATCCGTTTTATCAATTTGTTCTTTTACATTCCGTTTATTTCCCTTGCTATTATCTCCACTAACCGGCGTTTGTCCATGTAATTCTGGTGAATTTTGATTGTTACTTCCTTTATTGTATTTCTTTGTCATGAAACTTCCTCCTTTCATACTCAAAGAAAAGTTTTCCCTATTTTTGAACACTTCATGTGTATAAGTAGAGAAAACTGTGAAATTGCCTGTTTATCTTCAATATTACAGGACATATCCTGGCCGGAGATTTCCTGACCGGAAGCGCAAAATCAAACCAATACTTATCGCACAGATGTTGAAAAATGCTCTGCAAATAATGTTAGCGCTTTTTCTATATTTACAGGATGACCTAAGTCAATCAAGGTTTCTCCAATTAACTTGATTGCTTCTTCCAACATATCTTTCGTAGTATTACCCATATGGCCAATACGGAATGCTTTTCCGGAAAGATGAGCCAGTGCGCCTGCTACAACAACCCCTTTACTGGCAAGTTTGGAACGGAACTCACTATCTTTTATTCCATCCGGATAAAGGATGCAGCTTAATGTTGCGGCAGCCGCTTTTTCCTCGGCTAATGGCTTCATCCCGTATGCTGTTAAAGCTGCTCGGACTGCTTTTCCATATGCTTTATGACGGGCGTACCGCTTTTCCATACCTTCTTCCAAAACAAGTCGGATTCCCTCGGCATAACCATAAATCATATTCACTGGTGGTGTGGCAAAATACTTTGTCGGATCCGCCATAATTGGCAGCCAATTATAGATGTCACAATAATAAGCAGGAACCTTCGCCAGTTTTTCACGTGCGGCTAATGCGCTTTGATTAAAGGCAACAATGGCAAGTCCCGGTGGCACACCAATTGCTTTTTGCGAACCGGTCAGAACAACATCAATTTTGTTATCAGGACTACCGTAGGATTTGCTCATATCCTCCTCCATTGCACCGGTTGCACAAACACCGTCCAATATGACAAGTGCTCCATGCTTTTTGATAATCGGCAGCAGTGTATCCAGATCCGCAGCTACTCCTGTTGAAGTGTCAGCATGGGTAATGGTTACCGCTTTATAATTTGCCCCGGCTAACTTTTTTTCAACAGCTTCCGGGGACACCTGCTTCCCCCATTCACTTTGTAACACATCGATATCAATCCCATACGCTTGCCCTAGTTTGATAAACCGGTCGCCAAAATATCCGTGACTAATGACTAATAATTTTTCCCCGGCCGCCACTGTGTTTACGAGTGCCATTTCCATTGCGAGGGTTCCGGACCCGGCAACAATAAAAACTTCCCCATCTGTTTTTAGCATTTCTTTTGTCGATTCAATGGCCCGCTTAAAAATATGTGCAAACCTCGGATCTGTATGTCCCCATGTTTCTTTCGCCATCGCTTCATAGATTGAATCCACCACCGGAGTCGGCCCCGGTACTAATAACATCTCTTTGTTCGGCATCGTTACTTCCCCCATTCCATTTTCTCGCTGATTTCAGTTTAATTCAAAGTCCCAGTTACTAAATATATTCCATATGTACGGCTGAAAACCCTTTTAAATCTGGTATTTTTATAGCTGGTTTTTTCAAAAAATTGTGCGTCATGTTTCTGGTTACCAACAAAAAAATAATCGAAAAGCATTAGAATTTTACCAATTGATAAATTGCTAATTACCCCTTACAGTAAATTTTTTCAAAAAGAAACCCGGCTGAAAAATAGAACCGGGTCAGGTTATTTTTATCAAATGTTATTTAGCACAATTACGATTAACTTTGGTCAGCTACTTGTTGCCGCTCCTTGAATACGGTTCAATGGCCGATGGAATATTACTTTACATGATTAATTTAGTTCAGCTACTATCGCCCTGCCAGCCGTTCGTCCCGTGAAAAGGCAGCCGCCAAGAAAGGTCCCCTCAAGAGCACGATAACCATGGACACCACCGCCGCCAAATCCAGAAACCTCCCCTGCTGCATACAAACCGGGGATGGCTTGACCCGTGGAATCTAAAACCCTTCCAGATAAATCAGTTTGCAGGCCGCCCAATGTTTTTCTGCTTAAAATATGAAGCCGTACAGCAATGAGCGGGCCATTTTTCGGGTCAAGAATTTTGTGTGGTGGAGCTACTCGAATCAATTTGTCGCCAAGATAATTCCGATGTCCCCGGATGGCCGTTATCTGTAAATCTTTTGTAAATTTATTATCCATTTCCCGATCCCTTGCCTTCATTTGATATTCAATTTCCTTGTAGTTTAATAGATTTTCACCACTCAAACGGTTCATCCCGGCTACAAGGTCTTGCAAATTATTGGCAATAATAAAATCTTCTCCTTTATCCATGAAAGCTTGGACGGGTTCGGGGGCACCCGGTAAAGCCCTGCCGAGTACTTTCCGGATACTTTTGCCTGTAAGATCCGGATTTTGCTCCGAGCCTGACAGTGCGAACTCTTTTTCTATGATTTTTTCCGTCAAAATAAACCACGAATAATCATAGCCGGTTTTTTGAATGGCTTCCAGTGTGCTGAGCGTGTCAAATCCCGGTAAATTAGGGACAGGAAAACGCTTACCTTTTGCGTCAAGCCAAATGGAGGAAGGTCCGGGTAAAATTCGAATTCCGTGGTTGGACCAAATTGGGTTCCAGTTTTTTATTCCCTCCGTGTAATGCCACATCCGATCCCGGTTCACAATCCGTCCACCCGCTTCTTCCGTAATGGCAAGCATTCTTCCGTCCACATGAGCAGGAACGCCGGATAACATACGTTTAGGCGGAGATCCCAGTCGCTCAGGCCAATTTTTACGAACTAAATCATGGTTCCCGCCAATTCCTCCACTGGCTACTAATACAACTTGGGCGCGATATTCAAAATAGTCAATAATTTCTCTTTCAGTATCCTCTCCCCGCTCTGTTGTGCTGGGAATCAAAACAGAACCGGCTACACCTACTACAGCGCCGTTTTCTTTTAAAAGATGATCGACCCGATGACGGGGAAAATATTGAACCAAACCGGATTTCATATATTCCCGAACTTTTCTCTCAAAAGGGGCAACCAACGCCGGTCCGGTTCCCCATACAATATGAAAGCGAGGGACGGAATTGCCGTGACCGGTAGCTAAATGTCCACCACGTTCAGCCCACCCGACGACCGGGAAAAAACGCACGCCCATTTTGTGCAGCCAAGACCTTTTTTCTCCGGCGGCAAAATCAACGTAAGCCTCAGCCCATTTTTTCCCCCAATAATCTTGATCATCTTCCCGATCAAATCCGGCAGTACCAAGCCAGTCTTGCCAAGCCAGTTCTCTGGAATCTTTTATCCCCAGCCGCCTTTGCTCCGGAGAATCTACTAAGAATAATCCGCCAAACGACCACCAAGCTTGACCACCTAAAGAATTTTCCGGCTCCTGGTCCAGTAGTAAAACTTTTTTTCCGGCATCTGCCATTTCTACCGTTGCAACCAAACCGGCCAACCCTGCCCCGACGACAATGACATCATATTTCATCAAATCCCCCCTATTTTCTGCAATTTATTTCCCAAATTTCAGACAATTAGACCGATTGACCTTATTATATAAATTTACGATACTATCAGTCAAGTTCATATGAAATCTTGCAGCCAGGAGGTGGAAATTTGCCAAATTCCGGTAGTATTGTGGAAATACCACTTTCTCTCACCTCAAATTGGTGATGACGTCGGGGTTCGTAGTCAAAAAAAGGTTACTCTTCTCTAAATGATTCTCGTCGTTAAAATAGAGCATTTCTTGCGTCAAAATGGTAACGAGATTGAAGCTGGGGCTTGTCATCAAAAATTAGTATATCTCTTCAAAAAACGGTGACGAGATTGGGGCTCGTCGCCCAAAAATTTGCATTTCCCACCTTAAATTAGTGACAAAACGAATTTCGCCTTCAAAAAAAGGTCTCCCTCGCCCAAAATTAGCGACGAGAGAAGGTTCATTTTTTTCCTTTCACTCGCATTTTCGCCATCCCTTCTATATACAATAGTATACATATGTTGTGCCAAATAACTAGTTCATAGACATAATTTAGCCTGAAACGGGCATCCTATCTAAAAACCCATTCTACTGATGCTAATTAAAAATTAATAAAATTTTTTTCATAAAAGTAATTGATTTGTGAAATATTTTTTCGTATACTTAGGATGTACTGAAAATGCTTTCACATTTTTCAACAAGAAAGGCGGCTTATTCATGGATGCATATATATTAATCATTACGCTTTTATCGATTGTTATCGTTATTTTAGGGGTTTCATGGTTTAAATGGCATGCATTTATCAGTTTGACTATTGCCAGTTTGTTTTTAGCCATTTTTACCGGAATGTCTTGGGATAAAATTGTTAAAGCATACGAAACCGGGGTTGGTGGCGTTTTAGGCCATTTAGTCGGGATTTTGGCACTTGGAACCATTCTGGGAAAAATGTTGTCGGAATCAGGAGCCGGATTGCAAATCGCCAATTATTTTGTGAAAATCTTTGGGGAAAAGAAATTGCCATGGGCGATGTTCGCTTCAGGATTTATTATTGGGATACCGGTATTTTTTGAAGTCGGCATTTTAATTTTGCTCCCTTTAGTGATCTCGATTCAACAAGCAACAAAGAAAAATCTATTATTAATCAGTTTGCCGGCCATTGCGGGATTATCCATCGTTCATGGGCTTGTCCCGCCACATCCGGGTGCAGTGGCAGCTATCGGCATTTATGATGCCAATCTTGGAAGAGTTCTGTTATATTCCCTATTCATCGCTATTCCGGCAGGTATCATCGGTGGACCTTTATATGCAAAATTTATTAGTACACGGGTGACCCCATCCGGTGAATCCGGCTTAATTCAAGTGGATGAATCACAATCAAAAAAATTACCAGGTGTCGGTATTTCTTTCCTATCCATTTTAATGCCGGTCATTTTAATGGTATTAGGAACATTTGCACCGTTCATAGAGTTGCCTGAAAACGGTGTGAAATTTCTTGAGTTCATTGGAAGTCCATTAATCGCCTTGTTAATTTCATGCTTTGCCGCTTTCTATTTCCTCGGTTTTCGTCAAGGAATAGGACGTAATCAAATTAAGAAGTTTGTCGATGAATGTATTTTGCCGGTCGGTTCGATTATATTAATTATTGGTGCCGGCGGTGGATTTAAACAAGTTTTGATTGATAGCGGTGTAGGTGAGACTATCGGAAAGATGGCAGAAAATCTGTCTTTATCACCGCTTGTGTTAGCTTTCCTTATTGCCGGGTTAATCCGGATTGCAACCGGTTCAGCTACCGTGGCATTGACCACCGCAGCCGGAATTGTTTCCCCGATCATCGCTAATATGACAGGTGTTAATTTAGAATTACTTGTTATTGTTACCGGTGCCGGATCGCTCATGTTCTCTCATGTCAATGATGCCGGTTTCTGGATGGTAAAGGAATATTTAGGCTTATCGATTAAAGAAACGTTTAAAACATGGACGGTCCTGGAAACAATTCTCTCATTTGTCGCTTTTATCGGTGCTTTGGTTTTAGACATATTTATTTAAGTCCATATGCAGCCGCTTGAAAATGATAGAATCCCTTGTTAACGAAGGGATTCTGTCCATTGCTATTGCGCTTTCTTTCTGGTAAAAGAAAAACGGAATTAACTTCTATCCATTATAATTTTGTTACAGCGTATATAAGGCGAGGTTAGGAACTTTGGTATTAACAATACTTGATTCTATCCGTTATAATCTTGTAACGACGATCGCTTCCCTTATTTTGTCTAAAGATTTTTTCGCTTTTTCTTTATTTAATTTCATAACATTGACGTAGAGGGCATCAATTAGACTCAATTGGGCAATCCGTGAAGACAAGGCTTCTGACCGGTATTCCGTTTCTTCAGCGCTCGTATATAGAACGACATCAGAATTTTGCGCAAGCGGCGATTTCGGGTAACCGGTTATCCCAATGATTTTCGCTCCATTTCTCTTTGCTGTTTTTAAAATATTGATCGTATCTTTATTTGTACCGGAATGTGAAATAACAACGGCCACATCATGTTTTGTCAGTTGAGAGGCTGACATAATTTGAAAATGGGAATCCATAAAGGTAAATACCTTGATACCGGTACGAATAAACTTATGGTAAGCATCCATGGCAATGACGGCTGACCCGCCTGTACCATAAAAGTCAACCCGACCGGCTTTTAGTAGTAAATCTACAGCCTGCTCAATAGCGGTTTCATCAATTAAGTTTAACGTACTTTTTAATGTATGAATATTTGATTGAAAAACTTTTTCCATGACTGTTCTTTCATCATCTGATTCACTAATTTCTTCATGGATTTGTTGAATTGGTTCAATAATTTCAGCAGCAAGTGTGATTTTCATTGCTTGAAAGCCTTTAAATCCGATTCGTTTACAAAAGCGAAAGACTGTAGCATCGGCAACATTTAAGTCTTCGGCAACATCATTGATTGTACTATGAATAATGTTTTCAGGGTTATTTAAAATATAATCCGCAATCTTTTTCTCTTTTTCACTTAAGCGTGCATAATGGGAGCGGATTTGTCCTAAACAATTTTTTGACATGGATAATCCCTCGCAATAAGATATTTTGCCTATAGTATAACACATTTTGTTAATGAAAAAATATTTCTTATAGTGATTATATTTTACAAAAATTTTTACTCACAAACATTGAAAGGAGCAATAAAAAATGCAAATTGGTTTAGTTGGTTTAGGAAAAATGGGTTATAATTTAGCATTAAATTTAAGAGATCATCATCATGATGTGATTGCTTATGATATTCATTCAGAAGCAGTTGAAAATTTTAAAAAGGATGGTGGAACGGGGGCAAACTCGATCTCTGAACTAGTTTCCCTGCTGTCCAGCCCAAAAGTCGTTTGGGTAATGGTTCCGGCTGGTGAAATAACGTCCAATGTTATCAATGAATTAAAAGGATTATTGAAGGAGAATGATATCATTATTGATGGTGGAAATTCCAAATACAAAGATTCCATTGCCCGGGCTGAAGAATTAAAAAAGCTTGGCATTCATTTTCTTGATGTCGGGACAAGCGGCGGGATTTCCGGTGCAAGACATGGTGCATGTATGATGATTGGCGGTGAGGAATCAGTTTTCCAATCGGTTGAAACAATTTTTAAAGATGCTTGTGTAAAAGATGGCTACTTATATTGTGGCAAACACGGTAGCGGGCATTTCTTAAAAATGGTTCATAACGGTGTGGAGTACGGTATGATGCAAGCTATTGCAGAAGGGTTTGAAGTTTTGCATAAAAGTGAATTTGATTATGATTATGAAAAGGTGGCAAAAAACTGGAATAATGGATCGGTTGTTCGTTCCTGGTTAATGGAACTTATAGAAGATGCTTTTTCAAAAGATGCGAAATTAGACGAAATAAAAGGAATCGTGCATTCATCCGGGGAAGGAAAATGGACGGTGGAAACAGCCCTTGATCTTCAAGTCCCGACTCCGGTTATCACCCTAGCATTAATGATGCGCTATCGTTCGTTGGAAGAAGATACGTTCGCAGGTAAAGTTGTCGCCGCATTACGAAATGAATTCGGCGGCCATGAAGTTGAAAAATAAAATATTGGTAGTAAACTATGATAATCATTCTTTTTTGAGCAATAGTAATTTGACTATTGCTCTTTTTTGTGTAATAGTGAACATGCTCTTTTTAAAGGAAAGAAATGGAGTGGGCTTAACCAGGATAGCATCTTCCGAAAAGTGAAAAACTAGCTCAAACAAAAAGTCCTTCACCAAATCTTTAAGTATAGATGAAGGATAAGTATTGAGGAACACAGCACATATCGTATTAATTTCTACACCCATTTTTGCTGGAATTTGGTTATTTCGTCGTATTCACTTTCCAACAAACGGGATACTCGGATAAAAATCGGGATAAGATCCTCATAGATTTCAACATTCTCTTCCTTTGGTTGATGGGCATGGGTAGTTCCGATCCATTCCGAAATAATCGTGAAGTCGTCGATTTTACCTAACGCATACATACCGAGAACAATGGCCCCTAAGCAAGAACTTTCAAAGCTTTCCGGAATAATTACTTCATGGTTAAAAATATCAGCCAACATTTGCCGCCATAAATCCGATCTGGCAAAACCACCGGTCGCATGAATTTTATTGGGTACCCCAATTAATTCTTGCAGTGCCAGCATCACTGTGTAAAGATTAAAAATAACCCCTTCCAAGACAGCTCTTATCATATGCTCTTTTTTATGATGAAGTCCGAGGCCAAAAAATGATCCTCTGGCATTGGCGTTCCACAGTGGTGCCCGTTCGCCGGCCAAATATGGATGAAAGAGAAGTCCGTCCGCACCCGGTCTGACCCGTGATGCGATTTTCGTCAGGACATCATACGGATCGATGCCCAGTCGTTTCGCAGTTTCCACTTCACTGGAGGCAAGTTCATCACGAACCCATCGAAAAGTCATCCCACCGTTATTGACCGGTCCACCAACGACCCAGTGGTTTTCCGTCAGTGCATAACAGAAAATCCGGCCTTTAGGATCTGTCACCGGCCTATTCGTAACTGTCCGAATGGCACCGCTCGTCCCGATTGTAACAGCAACAACACCTCGATCAATCGCACCAACACCGAGATTGGATAGAACACCATCACTTGCTCCAATGATAAATGGCGTGTCAGAAGATAAGCCCAGTTCAGCTGCCAGTTCTTGTTTAAGTCCCCGTTTCACAAAAGTGGTAGGTACCGGTTTGGATAATTGTGCTTCTGAAATGCCGGCGACCTGTAACGCCTCTTTATCCCAAGCCAGTTGTTCCAAGTTAAAAAGACCGGTCGCAGAAGCAATTGAGTAATCAATGATATATTCATGAAAAAGTTTATAAAAAACGTATTCCTTGATTCCGATAAATTTACTTGCCTTTGCAAAAAGTTTATGATGGTCAGATTTGAGCCAGGTAATTTTTGCGAGCGGAGACATCGGATGGATTGGCGTACCTGTCCTTTTATAGATTTCAAGCCCGTTCAGCTCTTTTTTGATTTTATCAGCCCATTTGGTTGCCCGGCTATCTGCCCAGGTAATGCAACGGGTTAATGGTTTTCCTTTGTCATCAACTAAAATTAAACTGTGCATGGCGGAACTAAAGGATACCAGTTGAATTTTTGCAGAATCGATTGCAGCTTGACGAATGACTTCTCTAATCGAATGGAGAACCGCTTGAAAAATCTCATCCGGATCTTGTTCGGCAATCGACGGGGCCGGACTATAGAGCGGATATTCTACATGTTGCATTTGGATTACCTTGCCATGCTCACCGAATAATACCGCTTTTGTACTTGTTGTACCAATATCGACACCTATATAATAATTTGTGTCTGTCATGTGTTTTCGATCTCCTTTACGAACATATATAATAAGTAGTTTATCCAAAATCTTGTGAAAAAAAATTACTTTTTATAATAAAATTACTGAAAAAATATTTCCTATAATGTTATTTTACCAATGAAGGAGAAATATTGAAAGTGGTTTCTACCATTTTTCGATATTATATTGTCTAGAATTGGTTGCATTTATTTTTCTTACATAAGTTATGTTTTTTGACATTTTAGGATAAACTTAAATATAATTATTTCGATATAGAAATAAAAGGAGGAACACAAAATGGTAAAAATAGGGATTTTAATTGGATCTTTACGGAAGGAATCTTTCTCCAGGAAATTAGCTGAAAATGTGTCCGCTCTATTTCCTGAAGGTTATGAAGCGGAAATTGTTGAAATTGGAAATCTGCCGTTGTACAATCAAGATTTTGACGATTATAACAATGTGCCGGCTGAATATACGACATTCCGAAATAAAATAAAAGAGATTAATGCAGTTTTATTTATAACTCCTGAATACAACCGCTCTGTACCGGCTGTATTGAAAAACGCATTAGACGTTGGTTCCCGTCCTTATGGCAAAAGTGTATGGGACGGAAAACCGGCTGCTGTTATTAGTCAATCTCCGGGTAACTTAAGTGCATTTGGTGCCAACCATCATTTACGCCAATCACTCGTTGTCTTAAATATGCCGACTGTTCAACAACCGGAAGCCTATATCGCTAATGTAGCCACTCTATTTGATGAAAATGGCAAAATTAACAAGCAAGATACGATTCAATTTCTTCAATCATTTGTCGATGCTTTTGTTGATTTAATTAAAAAATATCAGAGCTAAGTTTTAACCGCTGGACATTTTTTGTCTCAGCGGTTTATTTTACTATATGGTGGGGAAAAGCGGAATAGCAACCAACTTTTGGATGGTGTAGAATATAACTATACAAATTAACTTTTTAGGAAGTGGAAAAACATGTTAGGACTAATTTTATGTATCCTTATCCTTCCAATCGGGATGATATCCGGCATGATTCTATTCCAAAAAAACACCATTCCCTACAGTGAGAATAGCAATGCAAAACATGGGAAAATTTCCGTTATTATTCCTGCGAGAAATGAGGAAAAGAATTTACCCCATTTACTAGATTCCCTATTTAACCAATCTGTTCAACCGGATGAAATTATCGTTATTGATGATCATTCACAAGATCAGACCAAACATATCGCTGAAGAATATGGTGTCACTACCTTTACAGCACCTCCTCTGCCGGCGGGTTGGACAGGAAAAAATTGGGCCGTTTGGAATGGTTATTTACAATCAAACGGAGATATTTTACTTTTTCTTGATGCCGATATTCAACTTGCTGAAAACGCCATACAATCTCTTATATCAGCACAAAAGAGACAGAGTGGTGTTTTATCTGTTGTCCCTTATCACAGGGCAGAAAAATTTTATGAAAAATTTGCAATGGTGCTAAATATATTAGGGGTATTTTCTTTCACTTCCCCCTTTGAAAAAAACAATCATCAAAAAGGACTCTATGGCGCTTGTATTGTAACGACTCGAGATGATTATGAGAAAGCGGGCGGTCACCAAATGATTAGGAATGAAATGCTGGACGATTTGAATTTGGGCGCCTTGTTTCAAAATGCCGGAATAAAAGTTTCTAACTATATTGGGACTGATCTTGTTTCCTTTCGTATGTACCCAAACGGGATAAAAAGCGAACTGGAGGGGTTTGCCAAGGGGGCTATCTTAAGTACATCTTCTCTTCATCCATTGACACTCTCCTCTATTATTCTATGGATTATTGGGCTGGTATCATCACAATTTTGTTTCCTTTTTTTCGGATCCAAGTATTTCATTCCGTTACTGATCGGTTATATTTGTTTTGCCATTCAAATATTCTATATCAACCATTATATTGGAAGCTTTGGCATCGTCCATCCATGCTTTCATTTTCTATCGATGCTCTTTTTCCTTGCAGTCATTGTCTACTCTCTGTACCAATCTGTATTTCGTAAAAAAGTGATCTGGAAGGGCAGGTACATTCAGGTTGGAAGGGGTGATCAATCTTGACAGTTGTTTGGACACTCATCGGATTTTTTAGTGGCTCACTCATGTTTTCTTACTGGATTGGCTGTTTATTGAAAATGAATATACGAAAAACAGAAGATGGTAATCCCGGGGCGGCAAATTTGTGGAAAGAGGCCGGTTTTCAATTTGGTTTGTTAGGAATTGCTCTTGATTTTCTCAAGGGTTATGTACCGATCTATTTTATTTTACAAACGGGCAACGAGACAGGGTTTAAGCTGATTCCGATTGCATTGGCACCAATCCTAGGGCATGCATTTTCCCCGTTTTTAAAATTTAGCGGCGGGAAAAGTTTAGCCGTTACCTTTGGCGTATGGAGCGCCTTAACTCAATTTCGTGCCTCCTTCATTTATGCACTTATCTTAGCCTTCTTTTTTATCCTAACAAAAATAATAAAAAAAGGCGGGAAAACATCAAGTAATGAGGACGGGATTCAGACAACCGTTGGATTCTTTATTCTGTTATTCTATTTATTTTATAAACATTATCCGAAATTTATGCTTTGGGCTTGGTTGGGCAACTTCTCTATTCTTTTATGGAAAAACCGAAATGCTTTTATACAACCGATTAAAAATCGCAGAGCAAAATCACTTATTTGAATAAAGTTATCTTGCACGTGCTTCCGTATAACAGGAAATCAACCTCAGATAGCTAAGTCGTTGACGTGAAATTTGTGCTAAAGCGGATCATCGGAATTTCATTTCTAATTTCAAGGACTTATAAGTAGATAGGAGAGAATTATTGGACGTAACCGTAAGACTTCATTGAAACATCATGGTCCTACGGTTATTTGTTATGCGTAACCGATTGAAGTGCGTTTATTTTAATGGGAATACCTCAAATAAGTTGTTTGGAAAATTCCAAAAAAACGTGACCTGATGATATGGTATCCTATATTTGAGTCTAAACTAACTTTCACCGAGAGCAATAATTTCCCTATTATTTAAATGTCAGGTTGTATTAAAAGTTCAGATACATCAATAATCAAAAGGAGAAAAAGAGTGAAAAAGAAATTAAGACGTTCTTCAACCTTAATTTCTGATTGTGTTTTCATTATCATTCCGGTATCCAATATCAAGTACGGCTTGACAACGGGGTGAAGAAAAAATAGCCTTGGTTGGTTGAAGCCAGCCCATGAATCTGCTGGCTTCTTGGTTTAGGAATCTGCCCACGGAAGGCCGATGTCAAGCAATTCATTATACTTCCGGACTTCATTCAGCTATCCAATTCACCTCATTGGGATTACCTGTTTAGCTCATTTTTCAATTCCGGGGCTGTGCTTTATAATTTTCACACCGCCTTTGCTTCCGTACTTAGTGAGTATTTATCTCAACCATTAGTTTTTCTATTTCCGTTTCTGTTAACTCGGTCATTTCTATGATGTCGGATACTTCAAATCCCTTTCTTAACATTTTTTTTGCCAGTTCCCGATTTGCTTCTCTTTTTCCTTCTTTTCGCCCCTTCTTTAGTCCTTCCTTTATCCCCTTCTTTAGTCCTTCCTTTATCCCTTCCTCTATCCCTTCCTGCCTCGCTTCTCCGCGAATGGAGTTAAGATCCATCAATGCCTTTGCACGGGCTTCATACAATTCCCTTGCTTCCGGATCTAGGCTTGCTACTCTTAATGATTCAACCATCTGTTCCATTACCGGGTCTTGTTTTGCCATCTCAAACCACCTCGTATCGTCTTCATTTGTAAAAAAGCGTAACCATTTTGCCTTTCGATCATTCATTGGGATTTTCCCCGCTTGATCTTGTCGAACAAATTTCGGCATTTCCGTAAAATGTAACTGCAAAAGATCAGGGAACGGCTCATGCAGTCTTTCTTCCACTAATCGAAAACAACTATGATAAGGAGTAGAAGGAAAAAATGAAAAGTCCAATAAATTAATCGCCACAACCCGTTCTAACTTAGAATACCCATCACTTGCAAATAATTGATTTCCAATTAATTTGGACGCATAATACAGAGAGCGTTTATGCATATTTTTTTGGTTCGTTAATTGCATTTCAATATTAACATATCCATAACCTGGGACTTTCGCCTTAATATCCAAAATAGAGCCTTTATCATAGATACTTTGTTTATTGATGATTGGGTTTACTATTTCCACAGAAGTAAAACTTTGCAACGCAGGCGCATACAAAAAATCATTTAAAAACGCTAATAACAGTTCTTTTGATTGATCATTATCACTGCCAAGTATCCATTTTAAGACAAAATCATTTTTTGGCTTTAACCAATTAAATGGTCCTTGTCGTAGCATATTTTAACGCAACCATTCCTTTCACTAATATAATTATACATGAATTTTAAAATCTATTAAAGTTATTAACTGAATTTTTAAAACTTAAGTAAGGAAGAAAACTCTTTTTGTTGAATTTGGAACAAAATGGGATGAAAGAAAAACAACTACAGGAGGAAAGAGCAAGGAAATCCGCATGGAGAAGGAATTTAATTATTTATTCGACCAATTCCGTCAAAATTCCTTCTACTTTTAAAAAATTTTTCCATAAAAATAGCAGTTAACTTAATATATAAAACGAGTTCGCCAATAGGAATACTTTTTCCTAAGCACATTGATTTTGATATAGCCTCCATATTGATTTCTTAACGTAAAAAATCCCAAGAATGGCTCTACTTCATCCTTGGGTTTACAGATTTTATTTTGAAACTTCCACCAGAAGCTTATCCGTTTATATTATACTGTTTTAAAATCTGCTCCAATTTCATCGCTTTGGCTAATTCGCCTTTGATTTTTAATTTACCTGTCATGAAGGCGACTGTTCCGCTTAACTTCCCGGTTAAAAATTTCCGAAAACTGTCCGCTGACATAACTAATGTACAATCCGCTGTCGTTTCACTTGTCGGAACAACTATGGCCTGTCCTCCGTTTAGCTTAAGTTGGAAGGAATCCTCTTCATCTCCGGTAAGGTCAAACTGATAAACGACATTTACATCAGCAATCGGCGCCGGATTTTCATTTAATTCTTTTTCAATATACTGTTTAATTTCTGCCAGTGAAGCGTTTGTCACCTGTTCACTCATTATTAAACATCCCCTTATGAAATATATTTTTCAGCCTCGATATATCGGGCTGCAATTTCCCGCTTCTTTTCAAAAGTTAATTGCATTGGATATTGAGCGAGTTCTTTTTTTATTAATTCAGCTGTTTTTTCGGCATCAATTCCGATTCCACCCATGAGTTGCCGTGCCAATGATTCTACATTCAAAAGCACTTCATCGACAAAACAAACAGCGAGACTTTCTTTTAGTTGTTCTTTTGGCAAACCATTTTTCTTTATCGCTTTCAAAGTCCTGAGTACCGCTGATTCGGCTGCATACAAATAGATGGCAATATCGGCCAATTTCATAATCGACTCCTGTTCGCGCTCCAACTCCAGCCCATATTTCAAATAAACGCCCCCGGCCAGTAGCAAAAACACCCGCCGAATCGATTGAATCATTTCTCTTTCACGGGCAAGAGGTCCGTCGAGCTTTTTCTTCGTTCCTGTTGCTTCTTTAATCACCCGGTTAATCAGTGCTTCAAGGTTGAACTGGCCTTGAGCTGCTCTTTTAAATAAAAATCCCGGAATTAACAATCGGTTGATTTCATTGGTTCCTTCAAAAATCCGGTTTATTCTGGAGTCACGGTACACTTGTTCAATGTGGTAGTCTTTTATAAAACCATAACCGCCATGTAATTGGAGTGCTTCATCCGCCACTTGATCCAATGTTTCCGAGCCGAATACCTTGCAAACGGCACACTCGACGGCATATTCTGACAACCGCTTCTCAATCACTTTATGGTCTGTTTCATCATAAAGGTCACCTAATGCATCTTCTAACAAACCCGCTGTCCGATATTGTACGGATTCCGCTGCATAAATACGGGCTGCCATCGTAGCCAATTTTTCCTGTGTGGCCGGAAATGAAGAAAGCGTCCGACCAAACTGAATTCGTTCATTTGTATATTTAAGAGCCAGCTCCAATGTCGATTTGGCGCCACCCATACATGCCGCTCCAAGATTGAAACGGCCAAGATTCAACACATTTAAAGCGATTACATGACCACGCCCAATTTCACCAAGTACATTTTCAACCGGGACAAGACAATTGTCGAATATTACCGAGCAAGTTGAGGAGCCTTTTATCCCCATTTTGTTTTCCTCAGGACCAATGATTAAACCGGGAAAATCCTTTTCAACAATAAATGCTGTAAATTTTTCATCATTCACCTTTGCGTAGACAATAAACGTATCGGAAAAAGCAGCGTTCGTAATAAATTGCTTACTGCCGTTTAAAATATAATGCGTCCCTGCCTCATTTCGTACGGCTGTTGTTTTTGCACTTAAAGCGTCGGACCCGGCGGAAGGTTCCGTTAAACAATACGCACCAATATATTCACCGGACGCCAACTTTGGTAAATATTTTGCCTTTTGTTCTTCCGTACCAAAATAGGTAATCGGTAAAGTCGCGATGCACGTATGGTTGGAATGTGCTACCCCATAAGCACCGGTCCGTCCGACATATTCTCCGACAATTCCTTTTGATATTTTATCAAGACCAAGTCCGCCATATTTTTCCGGTACACTGTGAGCCAGCAACCCCAATTCCCCGGCTTGGCGCATTAACTTTACGACACAATCAAAATCTTGACTCTCAATATCTGCATTTTTGGGAATCACTTGTTCTTCAACAAACTGTTTTGCCGTGGCTGCAATCATCTTCTGTTCGTCTGTTAAGTCTTCTGGTGTAAAGATAGATTCGCCCTCTATTTGTTCCACTAAAAATTCCGCACCTTTTATAGATAACCCCTTTTGAACCAACCTAATCAGCCCCTAAATCGCGTTTTCATCCATTTGGTATGAGTGAACATTCACTCATTACGGCATTAAAAACCCACCGCTGACACTAATACATTCTCCGTTAACAAAACTGGAATCATCCGATGCTAAAAACGAAACGACCGATGCCACTTCAGACGGATTTCCCATTCTTCCGGCAGGCGTCAACATAATACCCATCATCTTAATATTTTCCGGAATATTTCTTGTCATATCGGTATCAATTTGACCCGGCGCAATTGCATTTACTGTAATATTTTTTGCCCCATTTTCTTTCGCTAGCGTTCTTGTCAAACCGATGACACCGGCTTTTGCTGCACTGTAATTTGCCTGTCCCATATTCCCCCAGCTTGAGGTTGATGAAATATTTACGATCTTTCCATATTCTTGTTTCCTCATTTTTGGAATGACGGCTTGGCATGTATAGAACATACTATTTAAGTTGACATTGATGACCGCATGCCATTGCTCCGGTGTCATTTTATGAAAAAACGCATCCCTGACAATGCCGGCATTATTTACTAGAATATCAACTTTGCCGAGTTTTTCATAAATTTGATCAAAAACTTGATTAACTTCTTCCTGATTGGACACATCGCATTTTAGCGATATGGCACGTTCACCCGTTTTATCTATTTTTAAAATAGATTCTTTCAACTTATCCAAGTTTACATCAAGACACACGACAGTAGCACCATCTGCAAAAAGCCGCTCAACAATGCTTGCGCCAATTCCTTGTGCTGCTCCTGTAACAACAGCTACTTTATTTATTAATTTTTCCAAGAACAAGTACCCCCTTATCCCCTTCGTTGTAAATTTAAAAATATTTCAAACCAATCATATCATATTATCCTAGTTTTCGAAATTAATAAATATTAACCTTAGCTTAAATTTAAGATGACAACATTAAATTATGCAATTTGTGTTGGAGATATGATTATTAAGGTTTATTCTGTCTTCGAGAGAGAAATTCCGGGGGCTGTTCGTACCCTTTTTCAGATGGTTTTGCCCATGAGAACAGTTCTCGGAAACAGATTGTACCAAATTAGCTACGATTATAAAAATAACGAAAATCATTTATCCTTGGAAGATTGATTAGGAATATTTGCCGGGTTCGAATCAATGTCAGAGTCGTCAATTGTTTTGAGACGTTTCAACCATTTTAATATAATACCTTCTTTAAAAAAATTAAGTAGTAATCCATCACCAAATCGCTCAAACCGAATGATACACATAATCATTGCTAAGATACATTGCGCATCTAGTAATTCTACCTTCGCATCTCGCAAACCTCCTGTATTCGGTTGAATCCCGTAATCTTCTAAAATTGAATGATATTTCATCAGCTTATATTCCGGATGACTTTGTGAAAATTGATAGAATTCCTCAACAAACATATTTACCAGCTCATCATATTTTACAAACGGCATTTGTTTGGGGTGTTCAGGGCTCCCATCATTTTCATCATCAAAAACCCAATCACCAAAATACGCACGATCAGATAGTTTCCCGATATATTTCGTGAGCATTTTAAACTTGCTATGTGGGTGCCCAGCTTCGGTAAATTCACACCATTCATCATAAATCGCACGCAATTCATCATCTAAATAAGTTAACGCTTTCTTTCTAAGAATTTCCGGGACTCCGTAATAGGCTTCTGCTATAGCACCGGTAATAGCCGCCAGCGTGTCACTATCACCGCCGACTGAAATCGCAGTACGAATGGCATCTTCAAAGGAACCGGATTCTAAAAAAGCTGCGATAGCTTGAGGGACTGTTTCTTGGCATGTCTCATTAAACTGGTAGCTGACCCTGATTCCATCAATAGTAAAATTTAAAGGATAATAGGAACTGTTAATTTTATTTCGTATTTCACTTTTAGTACATCCATTCCATGCCATAAAGATTGCCACTGCTGTAGCCTCAGCACCTTTCAGTCCTTCCTCATGGTTATGAGTTACACCTGTGACAATTTCAGATAACTTGCACGCTTCACTTTCTGTCCTTGCAATGAATCCCACCGGACTTATCCGCATGGCAGCCCCATTTCCAAAACTGTTATAAGGTTCAGGATTCGCACAAAAAACCCATTGATTAAATCTATATCCATAACCACAATCAGGATACTTCCGTCCGATTTCCTGCATATACCGTACCGACATTTCCTCAAGGAGAGAGTAGTAGCCATTTTTTTCATTATCTTTATTAATGGCCCTCTCTGTCTCCATAATCGCCTTAGCAATAGCAAGCGTCATAATACTATCATCGGTTACATGGCAATCTTCTGCAAAAAGTTTGAAATTCTTGTTTCGATGATTATTGAACTCAAAACGAGATCCAACAATATCGCCAATAATCGCACCAATCAAAACAATTCCTCCCTCAAACATTTCATATTAATCTTTATGCAAAAAATATCTCTCTACTTTCATTCATTAATTGTAACCCATCTTGAAACGTTTGTTTATTATTATTCATGATAAAGAATGATTTTTCTAAATCATTTCCAACCTGATAGAACAATAGCCTGAAACGCTAATATGTGAAACGTTCATGTAATTTTATCCATAAGCCTCTAACCACCGATAACCATTTCGCAACATTTTGTGTCAAGCTGTCATTTTTATTGACAATTATTATAATGCTAGTAAAATTTTAAATTATATTAAGATATTTTTAGGTGCAGAGGTAAATAATTACTCTGTGTATATTTGAAGTTGGTGCATTTTAGTGAAAAGCTAACGTCAAATCAAATTTATACAAATGAATAGTAAGCTAGCGATGAATGCTTTGGGTCACACTAAAGCAGGAGCAGCTTCTGGAGAGATCGCTAATTCAGCGACGCCGAAGGGTTCACAATCTCAGGCAAAAGGACAGAAGGGTAACGAGTTATAACTATTTGTTATTCTTTTCTATTTGCCAAGAGGTTGGAGAAATCCAATCTCTTTTTGTTTTTGTAGCAACCCCTTCATTGTATTTTTTTAACAGATTTTGGTGTGAGTTATTTCACAAAAGTAATTTTCAGGAGGTATGAAATGTGGCAGAGCAAAAACAAGAATTAAAGAGAGATTTGAAAAACAGACATGTCCAACTTATTGCAATTGGCGGGACGATTGGCACAGGGTTATTTTTAGGATCTGGGAAAGCAATTCAATTGGCGGGACCGTCTATCATTTTTGCTTATTTAATTGTTGGAATTGCGATATTCTTTGTTATGAGAGCTTTGGGTGAACTTCTATTATCAAATGCCGGATATCAATCGTTTACGGATTTCGCCAATGATTATATTGGACCATGGGCAGGTTATGTCACCGGTTGGACCTATTGGTTTTGTTGGATTATGACAGCGATGGCGGATATTATTGCGGTTGGTGTCTACATCCGGTATTGGTTTGATATTCCCCAATGGGTTCCTGCACTAATTTGTTTAATTATTTTACTAGGATTAAATTTATTGACGGTCAAGCTTTTTGGAGAGTTGGAGTTTTGGTTCGCATTAATTAAAGTCATTACAATTTTAGCATTAATTATTATTGGTTTTGTTATGCTCGTCATTGGTTTTGAATCAGATAGCGGTGCTGTTACCGTGAATAATCTTTGGAAACATGGCGGCCTTTTTCCTAATGGAATCAGCGGATTTCTATTTTCCTTCCAAATGGTTGTATTCGCTTTTGTTGGAGTAGAATTGGTCGGAGTTTCAGCAGCGGAAACAAGCAATCCGAAGAAAAATATTCCGTCGGCTATTAATAAGATCCCGTTACGCATTTTATTCTTCTATGTCGGTGCCCTTTTTATCATCTTGACTATTAACCCTTGGGAACAGTTAAATGCATCGAACAGCCCTTTTGTACAAGTATTCAGTTTGGTAGGAATTCCGGTTGCAGCAGGCATTATTAATTTTGTTGTATTAACATCAGCAGCTTCTGCATGTAATAGTGGGTTGTTTTCTACCAGCAGGATTTTGTACAACTTAAGTAGACATGAACAAGGACCGGCTACGTTTGCAAAATTAAGTAAAAATCATGTGCCTAGTAATGCTTTATGGATCTCTGCAGTCGTTCTTTCCGTCGGTGCACTTCTGAGTAAGCTCATCCCGCAACAAGCATTTAGCATTGTAACAACGATTAGCGCCATTTGTTTTATTTGGGTTTGGAGCATCATTTTAATTTCACATATTCGCTATATGAAATCACGGCCGGATTTGCACAATAAGTCTATCTTTAAAGCGCCATTAACACCATTCATAAATTACGTTGTCTTAGCTTTTTTTGCTATCATCTTAGTTATCATGTATTTTTCCGAAGTAACTCGAATGGCTTTACTACTGACCCCGGTCTGGTTCATTCTTTTATTCATTTTATATGGAGTTCATCGAAAAAATAATGTACATGCGCTTAATTATGAGCAAAGAGCCAAATAACTTATTTATTCAAGGAAAAAAATCCATCCTTTTGCAAGAATGGTGTGGACTAAATGTACGTCCTGAATCCTTATCGACTAACATTCTTTCTTATCACTAATTTTGGGCAAGAAATTCTCTTTTTATCTCGTCGTCTTTTTGAGCCGGGAAATTCATTTTTTTGGCGACGAAACCCGTTCTCGTCGTCTTTTTTTGGCTGGAAACTCACTTTTTTGGCGACGAGACCCTCTCTCGTCGTCTTTTTTTGGCTGGAAACTCACTTTTTTGGCGACGAAACCCGCTCTCGTCGTCTTTTTTTGGCTGGAAACTCACTTTTTTGGCGACGAGATCCTCTCTCGTCGTCTTTTTTTGGCTGGAAACTCATTTTTTTGGCGACGAAACCCGTTCTCGTCGTCTTTTTTTGGCTGGAAACTCA
>NZ_JAJCHL010000050.1:0-25108 GCF_020554505.1 Caldibacillus sp. 210928-DFI.2.18 | reverse complement strand
TTTTACCCCACTGATGGTTAGTTGAACCAATCGGGCACTTACGGGCACTTATCTTTCCCCTACATATCTTTGATTTCCCTTAAGCCACAGGAGAAAGATTTAGTGACCGTTTGTGCGGGATAAAGTGAAACTTCCATCAGTGGGGTTTTTTACCCCACTGATGGTTAGTTGAACCAATCGGGCACTTACGGGCACTTATCTTCCCCTTTTACATTTCTGATTTCCCTTAAGCCACGGGAGGAAGATTTAGTGACCGTTTGTGCGGGATAAAGTGAAACTTCCACAGAGGAAGGAGGTGGGATAAAGGAATCAAGGGTGTCTTTGGAATAAAGATTGCCCTTTCTTTATGTTTTTTAACTATTCTCAATTTGTGCACATACACATTTTCATTGGTTTCCCAAGCAAAAAGGGAGGACGATTCATATAAAAGTATAGAAAAGAACAACAAATGAAAGGAGCAAAAAAAGATGCCTTTGCAATTACTATTGTTGCAAATCCAAGCAGCAGGGGTCACGATCAATGAAGTTTTTACATTACCAACCAACATGCCGGGGGAACCTGATTTAACAGGGGTTCGTGTTTTAGAAGTCACCGGAGAAACTGTCACATTTGCAAGAGTCGATTCGCTGGGTGGAAATCGAATTATTGTTCCACTTGATAAAATTGTAGCGGTCGATTACCCGCCTTTTACTCAATAAAACACGAAAAAATAGAAAATAGGTTAAGAGACTGTGCTTCCAATTTAATCGGAAGCTCTTTTCTTTAAGGAAAACGAAAAGAGGGATTCGATGAGTAAAGATGATCGAAAGATATTATTTGTCACGCGTGACCTTTCGAACCGAATTGAAAAAAGTAGCTACTATTTACTTAAGGAATTAAGAAAAAAAGCAAATGTCATCACAAGTGATCTGGATGGTAACATTCACGACATTTTAAAAAACATCAACATACGGCCTGATTTTATATTACTTAATGATCGGAAACCGGATTATTGTCCCCATATAGGCGGATTTACCGATTTGGATATCCCGGTCGGAGCGATTGTTCATGAACTAAAATATAAACCGTATCAAAGAAGCCGATTTTATCAGCGAGAAAACATTCAATATCTCTTTACTCATTATCGAGATGCATTTTTATCCCTTTTTCCGGAATTCCATGATCGAATGATTTGGTTTCCCCATCATGTCCCAATTGATATTTTTAATGATTACCAAATCCCTCGGGACATTGATGTGTTAATGATGGGTGCGATTTATCCGCATTTATATCCCATGCGAGCAAAGTTTTATGAAATATTGAAAAACGAGCCGAATTTTGTTTACCATCCCCACCCGGGTTATCAGGAAATCCACAATTGGAAAAATATCTATGCAGGTGAAACATACGCAAGAGAAATAAATCGGGCAAAAATTTTTGTTACTTGTGACTCAATCGAGCATTATCCTGTCATGAAATATTTTGAGATATTGGCTTGCAATACATTGTTACTCGCCACACCTTCTCAAGAATTGTCCGACCTTGGTTTTATTGATGGAAAGACGTTTGTGGCCGTGAATGAACATAATGTAAAAGACAAGATTACCTATTATTTACAAAATGAAAATGAGCGAAAAAATATTGCCGGGCAAGGTTTTCAAATGGTTCGACGTAATCATTCAACAGAAAAACGAACAAATGAGTTACTATCACATATTAATAAAATCATAGATAAAAAAGCATGAAAGATATCTTATTAGGTTAACACCCGAAAAGTGCATTTTTTCTAAAAATGACAATCGATTTATGTTATCCAAAATCAAATCTTGTGTGGAATTCTTAGATTTATGGGCTAATTACATGATTATTTAAAAATAGAGAAGTAACCAGTCCGTTATAAAAGAAAAAGAATAGTATAGTTGTAAAGCACAAAAAATCAGGAAGTGTTCAGATGAAGGTAATAACGATTTTAGGAACAAGACCGGAGATTATCCGCCTTAGTTTAATCATAAAAAAATTAGATGAATTCTGTGATAAACATATACTCGTCCATACCGGCCAAAATTTCACGAAAAATTTAAGCGACATCTTTTTTGAAGAACTGGAAATTCGCGAGCCTGATTATCATCTGTTTAATCATAAAAACACTTTGGGAAATCAATTAGCGACGATGTTCAAGGAATTAGAACAAATTATTCAGGATGAAAAGCCGGATCAAGCACTTGTGCTGGGCGATACAAACAGTGCTTTAAGTGCTGTTTTATTGGAAAGAATGGGCGTTCCGGTTACTCATATGGAGGCCGGCAACCGTTGTTATGATTTGGCAGTACCGGAAGAGAAGAATCGCCGCGTCATTGATGCAATTGCAACATTCAATTTACCGTATACGCCAAATTCCAGAGAAAATCTGTTACGGGAAGGAATTCCTAATAACCGGATCATGGTGAGCGGTAACCCGATTTATGAAGTGTTGGTTCATTATCAATCAAAAATCAATGAAAGTCATATAAAAACAAAATTACATTTGCAAGAAAAAGATTATTTTCTTGTCACTTGTCACCGGGCTGAAAATGTCGATAACGCCACAAATTTAGCAGAAATTTTAAACGGTATAAATGCAGTGGCGGAACATTTTGATAAGCGGGTGATTTGCAGCATCCATCCCCGAACAAAATCAAAACTAAACAATCTTCAAAATAATAAACTTCATCCATTGGTTGAGTTTCATGAGCCATTCGGATTTTTCGATTTTATCCAACTTCAAAAACATGCCTTATGTGTCATGACCGATAGTGGAACGGTTCAAGAGGAAAGTTGTATTTTTCATGTACCTGCAGTAACGATTCGGAACAGTACAGAACGACCTGAAACGGTAGCGTGTGGAAGTAATATTATTTCCGGAGTCGATGCCAAATCTATTCTTCGGGCAGTAAAAGTCATGGTAGATAGGCAATCTGAATGGGTTTTACCGATAGGCTATGATGATAAATATGTGTCAGATAAAGTAGTTAAATTTATTTTGGGAGGTAAAGGAGTTGTTT
This sequence comes from Caldibacillus sp. 210928-DFI.2.18, assembly GCF_020554505.1. Taxonomy (NCBI): domain Bacteria; kingdom Bacillati; phylum Bacillota; class Bacilli; order Caryophanales; family Bacillaceae; genus Caldibacillus; species Caldibacillus sp. 210928-DFI.2.18. The sequence goes on along the minus strand of NZ_JAJCHL010000050.1, from coordinate 22,088 downwards.
GAAGAACAAACCATCTTGATTACCGGAGCAACCGGTTCTTGGGGGCATGAACTGGTAAAACAATTATTGGAAAAAAGGCCTCGTGAAATTCGTATTTTCTCGAGAAATGAAGCGAGTCAAGTGGCTATGCAAAGGAAATTTCAAGACAATAGATTAAATTTCATTATTGGTGATATTCGTGATAAAGAAAGTTTAGTAAACGCAACACAAAATGTGGATTTACTTTATCATCTAGCCGCTTTAAAACATGTACCCGTTTGCGAAGATCAACCAATTGAAGCATTAAAAACAAATGTCATTGGAACGCAGAATGTAATTGAAGCGTCCATCCTAAACAAGGTAAAAAAGGTCATATATATTTCAACGGATAAAGCAGCCAATCCCGCAAACTTCTACGGTTTAACAAAGGCAATTGGTGAACAACTGATCACTCACGCCAACTCACTAACAGACGATACAAAATTTGTCACAATTCGCGGCGGAAATGTCCTCGGAACAAGCGGTAGTGTGATTCATGTTTTTAAAGAACAAATTGAAACGACCGGAAAAGTCAGTATTACGGATAAACGGATGACCCGGTTTTTCTTAACCATTGAAGAGGCTATTCATCTTGTATTCACGGCGACCGAATCGAGTGAGGGCGGCGAAATATTTGTGATGAAAATGCCGTCTTGCCGAATTCTCGATCTCGCCGAGGTATTAATTGAACAATCCGGGAAAAAGGATGTCGAAATAATTGAATTAGGGATTCGTCCCGGTGAAAAAGTCAATGAAGTATTATTTTCAGAATATGAAAGTCAAAACACAGTGCTCTTTGACGAACATTACTTTGTGATTTTACCTACAAAAGATTTTCCAAGATTAATAGAAAAATATCAAAACTGCCAACTTGTCGAAAGGAAGAGCTACAGTTCAAAAGATGATTTAATGACAAAAGAGGAGATTAGAACGTTACTGCAAAGAGGAGGGTTCTTAAGTTGAAAATTCTCGTATTGGGCGGTGCCGGAATGGCCGGTCATATGATTGTCCAATATTTCCAGACGAAGACCGACTTTGAAGTGAGATATACAACGAGGACCCGGAAAAACGGAATTTACTTCGATGCGACAGATCCGACAGCAATCGAAGAAATTATCCGCCAATACAAGCCGGATGTGATCATTAATGTCATCGGTCTTTTGAATGAACAAGCGGTAAAAAATCAAATGGATGCGATTCTAGTAAATAGTTACCTTCCCCATTTTTTGCAAAAAGTCCTTGATAAATATGGCGGGAAGTTAATTCATATAAGTACCGATTGTGTTTTTTCGGGGGTCGTTGATAAAAATTCCAATTTTCGAATAAATGGAAGTGGAAGATATACGGAAAACGATGAACCGGACGGAACATCGGTTTATGCGATGACAAAAGCCTTGGGGGAGATCCGTTCAAATCACCACGTCACGCTTCGTACATCGATCATTGGCCCGGAGTTAAAGGATGGAATCGGCTTATTCCATTGGTTTATGAAACAAAAGGGTCGGATAAATGGCTACCGAAAAGTATTTTGGAACGGCATTACCACATTCCAATTAGCCAAGGTAATTGAAACAGTTATTGAAAAAGATGGAGCTGGGCTTTTTCATATAACGGCTCCTGAAATCATTTCGAAATACGATTTATTAAAACAGATCCAACAAATTTTTTTAAAAAAAGATGTTACCATTCATCCTTATGACGAAATCGTGTTGGATCGTACGCTAAAAAATACGAGAACAGACATCGTTTTTCGGGTTCCGTCTTATGAAAAAATGTTGACGGAATTGTATGAATGGATGGTACGAAATGGTTAACCGGAAAATTCTGATTACCGGGGCGAGAGGGTTTACCGGGTGGCATGCGTGTCAATATTTTCTAAATAACGGCTACCATGTTGTCGGTCTTGTGCGAAAAAAACGTTTCAACAAAGATCTTCCGAATTATAAGGAATGGGAATGTGATTTAACAGATGAATTTTCAGTTTATGATACAATCAAAGCTATTAAACCTGACTATATACTGCATACAGCCGGAAAAAACGATGTGAAAGAATCCTGGGAAAAACCGGCCGAATATGTAACAGTGAATGTATTAGCGACTGTTCATTTATTGGAGGCTGTTAGAAAGGTTAAAAATAACGGGAAAATTTTAGTCATCGGTTCGGCTTTGGAATTCGATCCATCCGGGTTGCCAAATCACCCATACGGCTTGACCAAAACTTTTCAGTCACTTGTTGCGAAATCTTGGCAGACTTTATTTCATTTGCCAATTATGATTGCGAAACCGACCAATTTAATAGGTCCGGGGCCATCCAATGGTTTTTGTTCACTTATCGCTGAAAAAATTGCTTTGGCTGAAAAGGATTGTCTCGCCGAACCCGTTTTGATTGATGACTTGACACAAGAAAGGGATTTTTTAGATGTCCGTGATGCTGTTCGAGCATATGAATTAATTTTATTAAAAGGAAAAATTGGAGAGGTATATCCAATCGGAACCGGCTGTTATCGGACATTAATGAATGTAATTGATTCATATCAATCTTTAACTACCGTTCCTGTCCCCGTTCACATAAAAGCAAATAAACATGACTTGGGCATCGATAAAGGAAAAGGAAGAATGGATTTGACAAATATCCGTGCACTCGGTTGGCATCCCGGTTACCCGTTTCTTTCTTCTTTAAGCGATATTTTAACTTATTATCGAAATAAAGGTTGATTTTTATGCCAAAAGTATCGATTATCATCCCATTCTATAATTGCCCATATGTTTCTGAAGCGATTGCAAGTGCTTTGAATCAAACTTACCAAGAGAGGGAAATTATTGTTGTCAATGACGGCTCGACTAGGTTTACTGAGAAAATCCAACCTTATCTTGAGCAAATTCGTTATATTGAAAAAAGCAATGGAGGAACGGCAAGTGCTTTAAATGCGGGAATTCGTCTATCAGAGGGAGAATATATCGCGTGGCTAAGTTCGGATGATTATTTTCTACCGGATAAACTGGAGAAACAGTTAGAATGGATGATCAAAAATGAATTAAAAATTTGTTTTTCTTCCTTTTACCAGATGAATGAAAAAAGTGAAATTATTGGTGAACCAGTTACCCTTTATTTTCAAAATAATGAGCAAATGGAGCGGACGTTAAAAAGAAGAAATATTTTTAACGGTTCGACAGCAATTATCCACAAAAAAATTTTTCAAGAAATTGGTTATTTTGATGAGAGCCTTTTATACACCCATGACTATGATTTCTGGTTGCGAGTTGCACAAATAACCTCAATCGGCTACTTGGATGTGCCGACTGTTCTTTATCGAATTCATGAAGGTATGGGATCGAAAAAATATAAACCGGGTATAAGGAAAGAGCTGCAGTATATTCGAAATAACAGCCGGTAAAATTAGAAACTGTCCCGTTTTTGCGGGGCGGTTTTTTATATTTATAATGGGAAAACAAAGCGAGTTTTGAAAAGCATATATTTTCGGTAATCAACATATTTCATGTTTACATGCTCACATATCCAAGTGATGGGAAACCAATCCATTCATTTCCAATGCATAAAAGTATGGATTAGGCAAAAAAATAAGTTGAACAAAGTTACATAAATTCAATTTAGTGAGGGAACAAAATGGAAAAGCGTTTGATGTTGTTTATATTTAGCTTAAGTGTTTTATTATTCGGGTGCAGTACGGTTAATGATACACCGGAAACAAGGAGTTCATTAGTACGGACATCTAATCCGAATCCGATTGCAGTCAACAATAAAGATGAAAAATTGGTGGGGGATATTAAAAAAACAGCTTTATCCATTGATGGTATTTATGATGTGGCTGTGATTAAAGGGGAAGCAAAAGATTGTTTAGTTGCATTCAAAGTTCATCACCTTGAGCGATTTCGCATGAAAAAAATTGAAAAACAGTTAACGAAAGAATTACAGAAGCAATTTAAGGATTTGTCTTTTACCGTTTCCAGTGATTTTAAAATTTTTTTGGAAGCAGTTCGATTGAATGAAAAAGTAGAAAAGGAAAATTTGTCCAAGGAGAAAAAGGAAAAACGATTACAAGAGATCATTAAGCTAAGTCGAGAAAAAACGTGATTGGAGAGAAATGGTAGATGGGAAAAAACAAAAAAACTTCGGAACAAAAACAATATGAAAAACTGGAGCAACAACATGAAACAAAACGACCGGTGTTAAAAAACTGTATAAAAGCTTTTTTCGTAGGTGGGACGATTTGCGCCATTGGACAAGCGGTCAGTTATTTTTATATTTACTTTTTTAATTTTACAGAGCAGACAGCAAGTAATCCAACAGTTGCAACGATGATCTTTTTTTCCATGCTCCTGACCGGCTTTGGAGTTTATGATAGATTGGGTCAATTTGCAGGTGCCGGAAGTGCTGTACCTGTGACCGGGTTTGGGAATTCCGTTATCTCAGCCGCTATTGAACATCGCACAGAAGGTTTTGTACTCGGTGTCGGAGGAAATATGTTTAAGTTAGCCGGATCAGTTATTTTATTTGGTGTATTTTCCGCATTTGTTGTCGCATTAATAAAAACAATTGTTATTCAATGGTTTGGAGGTGGCTTTCAATGATTGTCGGAAAAGCCAGCTGGTTTTTTGAAAATGAACCTGTCATTATTGCGACCGGAGTTACTGGAGGACCGTTTGAAAAAAATGGAAAGCTAGCAGAGGACTTTGATCTCCTTTATGACGATTTATGGATGGGTGAAGACTCTTATGAGAAGGCACATCGGCTTTTGATTGATGAAGCTTGTCGGATCGCTCTGGAAAAGGCTGAATTAACAAAAGAGCAAGTGAACTTTATGATTGCAGGAGACTTGATCAATCAAATTACGCCAACGAGTTTTGCTGCCAGATCACTCGCTGTTCCGTATTTTGGCATATTTGGTGCTTGTTCAACCTCAATGGAAGGGCTGGCTCTTGCTTCTTTTCTAATTAATGGAGATGGTGCCGATTATATCGTTACAGGTTCAGCCAGTCATAACGCTGCGGCAGAAAGACAGTTTCGTTATCCGACAGAATATGGCGGTCAAAAACCTCCGACTGCCCAATGGACGGTGACAGGTGCAGGTTATGCAATAATTGCCAAACAAAACAAAAAATATAGTGAAAAACCGAAAATTACTGCAGCGACGATTGGAAAAGTCATTGATATGGGGTTGAGTGACCCGTTTAATATGGGCGGAGCGATGGCACCTGCTGCAGCAGACACGATTGAAACGCATTTTGAAGAAACCGGGAGAAATCATGAATATTATGATCTGATTGTTACCGGTGATCTGGGGAAAATTGGACGGGCAACAGTCCTTGATCTTCTTCATTCAAAAGGAATACATATTCCCGAAGAAAAATTTCTTGATTGCGGTTTAATGTTATATAAAGAGGAACAACCTGTTCAAGCGGGTGCGAGCGGGGCTGCTTCTTCAGCGACGGTAATTTATGGTCATTTGCTTAAACAAATGAACTATGGTTTTTATAAAAAAATTTTATGTGTTGCGACCGGTGCACTATTATCCCCAATGACTGTTCAACAAAAAGAGACGATTCCTTGTATCGCCCATGCCGTATCTATTGAAAAAAATTCATAGATGGTGAACCTTAAAAAGGAGGAAAAATGATGTTAGCAATGTTTTTTTGGGCATTTGTTGTTGGTGGCCTATTTTGTGTTATCGGCCAGTTGCTTTTTGATGTGGCTAAATTGACACCGGGTCATACGTTAAGTTTGATGGTTGTTGCGGGTGCTGTTCTGGACGGACTTGGTCTATACGAACCATTAATGGATTTTGCCGGGGCGGGGGCAACTGTTCCGATCTCCAGTTTTGGGAATTCATTGGTACATGGTGCGATGCAGGAAGCACAGGCTCACGGTATTATTGGCGTTATTACAGGCATGTTTGAAGTAACAAGTTCAGGAATTTCGTCAGCGATTATTTTCGCATTTATCGGCGCACTACTTTTTAAAGCGAAAGGGTAAAGGGATTATCACCATTTGAGGCAAGATGGACTTTTTTCTGGCAACAAGATCCTTTCTCGTAACCATTTTGAGGCAAGATGGACTTTTTCTTGGCAACAAGACCCTTTCTCGTCGACTTTTTTAGGCAAGGAACACTTTTTTTAGCGACAAAACCATTTTTTATGAATCCTCTTCAATTTGTTTCTTTCGTAAAAATAATCCTCTTTTGTCCGATTTTTTTGAGAAAATCAAAAAATTGCCTATACAAACTTACCTCTTTCTACATAAGCTAAAATGTAAACATAAAGAAGTGAGGTGAATTTGTATGTCTTGGGGATACGGAAGTTGCTATTCCGGATATGGTTATGGAGGTTCCGGTTACGGTGGTAATTCATTTGTTTTGATCGTTGTCCTGTTCATCCTTTTAATTATCGTTGGTGCCAGCTATTTATGTTAATATAAAAAGGGTTGCCCATAAAGTTATTGTTTAACTTTTGGGCCCCTTTTTTTTATATAAAAAACCTCCTTTTGGAACAGGCACTTTTCCTAAAAATAGCCTGAACCATTCCAGAACTCATGCATAAAATAAAGTAGTTTTGAAAGGGAGTGTGAGAACAAAGGATGGAAAACAATTTCTTTAAAAATATAGAGAAAAAAACCGGTGTAAACATGAATGACATTTTTCAATTAGCTAATTCCATACAAGGTGCCAATTTACAAGATGAAACGACGGTTCGCCAAGTAGTAAAACAAGTATCAAAAATTGCGGGTCGTAATATTCCGAAAGAAATGGAAGACAAAATTGTTCAAACGATTATTCAAGATGGTAAAAAGCTTGATTTTAACACAATTGCAAATATGATGAACAATAAAAAGTAAGGTGCAACACCCTTACTTTTTATATGGTATAATATAAGTGTAAGGGGATTCGTTTTTAGGGAGGGGATTTCAATGGTAGCCATTTTACCTGTAAATCGCCAAGACTATACGCAATATGTTGAAAGAGTTCTCAATGCTAACGATAAAATGAAATCCGTTGCGGCTGTAACGAAAGCAGGCCGGGTTCCAGCGGTATTAACAGGCGCTTATTTATATAATGAAAAAAAACAGACACTTTTTTTTGATAAAGAAAAAGGGCAATATATAGATATCATTGTTTAGAAAATGTGAGCACAAGTTGGAAAGACTATCCGAAATCGTAATCGGACAGTCTTTTCTGTTGTCATTACCGGGCGCCGGGCTACAGGAAGTGTTCAGCTTATGTGTAACAGGACGTTGCGAATTTAGCTCTGCGCTTTTCTTTAAAGTTCCATTTCCATCGCTTTATGAGGGATTCCTGCATCCAAAAATTCACCTGAAGTTACGGTAAATCCCAATTTTTCATAAAAAGGCAGTGCTTGGGTTTGGGCATTGAGTTTCACTTTCTTTGCGCCTGTTTCTTTTGCATAACGAATAATTTCGTCCATCAATTGTTTACCGGAACCGTTCTTTCGATAGTTCGGTAAAATACAAATTCGTTCAATCTTTCCATAATCTTCCACTTCACGGTATCGTCCGGCTCCGATTGGCTCATTTTCGTCATTATACATAACAAAATGGGTTGCTTGGTTTAATTGATCGTATTGGTCAATTTCTTCCTCAATTGGAACCTGTTGTTCTTGAACAAAGACGATTTTTCTTATTTTTAACGCAGCTTGAAACTGTTCTTCGTTTGTTACTTTTACTACTTTCATCACTGTCACATCCTGAGCTGATAAGTTATTTTCCTAATAAAAATGTTTCGTACACATTCCATATCCCATTGTCTAATTGATAAAGTAAGTGGAACCGGTCTATCGTTTCGGTATGCTCAATTTTTTGCAAACGCAGCTGACTGAATACATCTGCATGTTCACTGTTCGATAAGCTTTGACCAATGGTAATATGGGGAACAAATGCGTATTCAGGAGGATTACCGAAAGAGCCGGAATTTAATTCTTTAAATAATCCTTCCAGTTCCGCAGTTGGTTCGACCTTTAAATAAATGACGTTGTTTACAGGATGAAAAGAGCTAATTTTATTTGTTCTTAATTCAAACGGTTCATGTCTTTTTGCAATCTCTTCCAATTTTGCGGAAATTTCTACTAATTGTTCTTCGTTTGTTTCAAATGCAGCTTTTAGTGTCAAATGGGGCGGAATAAGTGAATATTTTGAGTCATATCGTTTTCGATATGAGTTAGCAAAATCCTGCAATTTTTTAGACGGAAAGATGACAATTCCAACTTGCATTAAGAATAACCTCCTTTAATTTGGTTCCTTCATGTCATTCTTTTATTATAACAAATATGAATCAGTTAGAGAAATAATTATTTGACTATAAAAATTATTGGGTAATACAAAGATTATAAAGGGAAAAGTTCAGTAAGTCCACGTTTTAAATCTTTTTGCCAATATTTCCAAGTGTGATTGCCCTCAATTTCTTCATAAAAATAGCCAACCGGCTTTTTCTTTAATTTTTTTGCCAGTTCTCTGTTAGGAGCGAGAAAATCTGCCGTATTCCCGTCTGTCATATCGACCTCTGTTTCCCGGTTGCCGATGACATGATATATTTTTAACCGGTTCCAATCCTTAAAATTGTCGACTTCTTCATAAACATATTCGTCAATATATGGTGAATGAAGCATTACTTTTCCAAATATATTCGGGTATTTTAGCGCTGTTAGTAACGATATCGTTGCCGCCAACGAATCCCCTGCCAATGCACGGGATGAGGCTGTTTCAGCAACAGAAAATTGCTTTTCAATAAATGGAACGAGTTCATTGGCTAAAAATCGCCGATAATTTGCCGAAAGTTTGCCTTCCGGGTGATATTTAACCTTGCGATCCGGTACGTTCTTATAAGGGATACCGAAAAATAAAATCGGTTCAATTTCACCGTTTTCAATCAAATCATCTAATACTCGTGCAATTCGCCCTAATTGAAAATAATCTTTTCCGTCTTGGGCAATACAAAATGGATATGTATATAATGGTGTATATTGCGGCGGCAAATAAACCAGAACTTGGGTTTCCTCCGCTAATTCGTTACTGAAGAATGTTAAGTCTTGAACAGTACCTTTTGTCATAAAAAATCCCCCATACTTTGTTTTTTCAAAATCTATATTAGCATAAGTTTATTTTAATAGTGATGAATATGACTTCAGGGGAACCATGATAGTCATGTATACTTTTCTCTGTATATTTTAAGGAAACATTGGTAAAATCAAATAATCTGGAAATGATAACAATTGAAAGTTGGATAGAAGGAAGGAATTTTGACGATGGGACATTTACAGGCTGGTACAGTTGTTACTCTAGAAGTGGTCAGAAATACGGATTTTGGGCATTTCCTTAGCGATGGGTCAAATGATGTATTACTTCATAAAAATGAGCAAAACGGTGACATACAAATTGGTCAAAAAGTGGAAGTGTTTTTATTTCAAGATAAACAAGGACGCTTGACTGCGACAATGTCTTTACCTGAAGTTCGGGTTGGCACCTATGGCTGGTGTAAAGTTGTTGAAGTGAAAAACGATTTAGGTGTGTTCATCGATATTGGAACAAGTAAAGATATTTTAATCCATAGAGATGATTTACCAAAGCTCAAGGAAGTTTGGCCGCAAATCGGGGGCAGTTTGTATTGTACATTAAAAACAGATAAACGCGGTCGTCTTCTGGGAAAATTAGCGACGGAAAATGTAATGGAAGAATTATTCGTAAAAGCGGATCGTAATGTATTAAACAAAAATGTAACGGGCATTGTTTATCGTACTTTACATAGCGGTACTTTTATTATCACTGAAGAAGGTTATCGCGGTTTTATCCATGAAAGTCAACGAGATAAGGAACCGCGGGTGGGGGATCGTGTGACAGGGCGGATTATTGATGTCAAAGTGGATGGAACAGTTAATGTCTCTTTATTAAAGCGAGGATATGAAACATTGGACGATGATGCTGAGAAAATTTATACTTATTTGCAAAGTCGCGGCGGAAGTATGCCATATTCGGATAAAAGTGCCCCGGAAGATATTGAAAAACGTTTTTCCATGAGTAAGGCTTCCTTTAAACGAGCACTTGGAAGACTATTAAAAGCAGGAAGAGTGTATCAAGAAGAGGGCTGGACGTATGTAAAGAAAGACTAAATAGGGGAAGATTCCGGTATTTAGAAGAAAGTGAACGAATTTCAATTATATTAAGATATATAAAAATTCACAGCAAAGATGCAAGTTCGGCATAAGGTTTGTGTATAATTTTTCAAAGACCACCACGTCTAAATTTGACGTGGCGGTTATCCTTTATTCAGCAGCAGCTGTTAACACCGGTACAACTTGTTTTTTCCTGGAAACAACACCTTCTAATAGGGCAGTATTATTTTCTAATATCACATTATATGCCTTTTCAACGAGCGCTGTATTCGTACCGAGGGCAAGAGCCGTTGAATTACTGTTTAAAATATCTGTGATCACAAACAAAAATAAATCAAGTCCTTTTTCATCGATAACCGATTGAATGGCAGCTTCCACTTCATCTTGTCTTGCCAAAACATCTTGCGGATCAACCGTATTAACCTGTGCAATAATCACTTTGTTTCCGCCAATATTAAATGGTTTGGCATCAAGGGAAATTAACTGTTCAGCTGTCTTTGAAGAAACATCTGCTCCGGCTTTTAACATTGCCATTCCGTATGTTTCCAACTCTACATTAGCAATTTCAGCAAGTTCTTTTGCTGCTTGTACATCTTCTTCAGTGCATGTCGGTGATTTAAAAAGCAGAGAATCAGATATGATTGCGGAAAGCATAAGACCGGCAATATCTTTCGGAATGACAACATTGTTTTCTTTGTAAAGTTTTTTAATAATCGTTGCTGTACATCCGACCGGTTCAGCACGGTAGTATAATGGATCAGCCGTTTCAAAATTGGCGATCCGATGATGGTCAATAACTTCTAAAACTTTAACGCCTTCAATATCGTCTGCGCTTTGACCTCGTTCATTATGGTCAACTAAAATTACTTTATCCGTTTCTTCGGTCACTTTTTGGACAAGGCGGGGCGTATCAACTTTGAAATAGTCAAGCGCATATTGGGTCTCGCTGTTTACTTCACCAAGACGAACCGCTTCTGCATCATATCCCAATTCTTTTTTTAACTCCGCATAAGCGATTGCCGAACAAATTGTGTCTGTATCTGGATTTTTATGTCCGAATACGAGTATCTTTTCCATTTGTGCCTCAACTCCACTTCCAAAATTTCTATTCATTTTAACACTAATATGGTACTCCAAATGAAAAAAATTAACAATATTTTCAATGAAATTATTGGAAAATCATACGTTTATGCAAAAACTATTATTTTATAATACTCAAGACTCAAGAATTATTCGACATACTTCTTCAAATTTCTTGCAAATTATGATATACTTTTATGGTCTGAAATAAGAAGAAAAATAGTAAGATTTAATTAATTCGGTATATGAAAAAAACAATAATTTATTTAAAAGATAAAATATTCCTGGAATATTTTTTTAGAATATGATATAACAAGACTAATAAAATTTTTCTAGTATAATTTTACCTTTATTTTCTGAAAATTCACTATTAAAGGGAGAATAGTACAATCAGGAGGCGCAAAATGGAGAAAGAAAAAGTGTCATTTTCAGAGTATTTAGTGATTGGAGTCATGTTATTTGCACTGTTTTTTGGAGCGGGTAATTTAATATTCCCGGCACATCTTGGCCAATTGGCAGGGGAAAACCTTTGGCCGTCGATTTTTGGATTTTTGATCACGGGTGTTGGATTACCGCTGTTAGGAATTATTGCCATTGGATATTCCGGAACGAATAATTTACAGGAGTTATCCAGCCGTGTACACCCTATATACGGTATTTTATTTACCAGTTTGTTATATTTAACGATTGGACCGTTTTTTGCAATTCCGAGAACGGCGACGGTACCGTTTGAAGTGAGTATCTTACCGTTAATGGGAGACGTAAATCCAAAGATTAGCTTATTCATATTTTCATTCCTATTTTTTGCATTGACCCTTTGGTTATCATTAAATCCAAGTAAAATCGTTGACCGGGTTGGAAAGTTATTATCACCGGCCTTAATCATACTGTTAATTGTTTTAATTGTTCTTTCGGTAATTAACCCGATTGGATCAACGGGCAGGGCACAAGGTGAATATTTATCAAGTCCGTTTGCAAAAGGTTTTGTAGAAGGCTATAACACGATGGATGCCTTAGCTTCTTTAGTATTTGCAATCATTGTTATCAACGCGATTAAGGCATTAGGTCTTAAATCAAACAAAGGAATTTTGCTGGCAACTTTCAAATCAGGTGTTATTTCAGCGCTTTTCCTCGGAATTATTTATATTGGGATTGCGTACATGGGCTCAATCACTGTTCAAACGTTTGGTTTGTTTGATACAGGCGGACCGGTGTTAAGCAATGTTGCTTCATATTATTTAGGTAATTTTGGTTTAATCGTGTTGGCAATGATTATGATTCTTGCCTGCTTAACAACAAGCATTGGTCTGATAACTTCCTGTGCAGAATATTTTAATACGCTTTTACCTAATGTAAGTTATAAAGTGCTGGCAATTATTTTTTCCGTTGTCTCATTTGTTATCGCCAACTTTGGGCTGGCTAACATTATTGCATTCTCGGTTCCGGTATTAATGTTTCTCTATCCATTGACAATTGTGCTTATGTTATTAACATTTGTTTCGCCATTGTTTGACCATTCGCAAATTGTATATGCAGGAACAATCGGTGTCACTTTCTTAATTAGTATTGTTGATGGATTGAAAGCACTATGTGATTCGTTAAATATAGATTATTTTGGCTGGTTGTCATCAATCATATCTTTTTATAATGATTTCCTGCCTTTATATAGTCAAGGTTTAGGTTGGTTGGTTCCGGCCGTCATTGCCATCGTGTTAACAACAGTAATCAGTAAATTTTTTGTAAGGGAAGGAAAAACGGTTATTCAATAGAATGAAAGATGCATATAATGTATTTGAGCTGTCTCTAAGATTGGGGACAGTTCTTCTTTTGGAATAAAAAACAACATGGTGGATCAAAAGCTCCTTTAAGCAAAAAAAGTGACTATTTGGTACCCCGCCAAATAGTCACTGATTGATAACCGACAAATTAGACGTAGGCGGGTATCCCTCTCCCACTAATCTTTCCCGTTTGACTCGAATTTGGAGAGGGATCCTTGACTTACGTAAAAAATCGCCGTTTACCGAGTTTTCATATGAATATTTTTTCCGTTTCCTTTTGCAAGCGCTTGATAGATTCCCAACCCCAAGAAAACCATTGTTAAAACAAACATGATTAATGCGGTTCCATAAGACCCTGACATACTCACAACCCAATAAAGAAGCATAAAAATAAGCGATGCGACAAATGATAAATTCATATATAAAAACCCCTTTCCGACCGTTAAAATAAAAATTATTAAACACTTTGTCAAATTTGTTACGTTTTATTGTCTATATTTTAAAACTCCGGTGAAAAAAAGTAAAGAAATATGATTGCGATTTCATTATTTTTATATAACCAATTGTCGTTGATTTACAATTGTAGAAAATCTATATTTTTTTGGGAAAACGAAAGGCAAAAGAGGGAGTACATCATGAAAAAATTTTTCCTTGGCTTCATAATTCCTGTTTTTGTGTTAATGATTTTCGGGTTCAATATGCGGATTGATTTTTTTCAGACCAACAAAATAATCCCGCCGGACCAAGTGAAAGGAATGAAAGCGGAAAATATGGATGATACTTATTTAAATTATTTTCAATCAGTCCTGGAAACGAAGGGAAAATTAAAGATTGCAGTAATGGGTAGCAGTGTAACAAAAGGAACCGGTTCCTCATCACCAAAAATGAGTTGGCCATCTAGGCTTAAAACTTTTTTACAAGAAAGGAATGAATTAAAATACCGGGACATTCAGCTTGTCAATTACGGGTTTTCCGGATTTAAGGCAGAAGATTTATTGAAAGAAGGAAAAGCTGATCAACTGATTTTGGAAAAGCCGGACTTTATTATTCTGGAAACATGTATCATTAATAACTATCGACAATCATCAACCTTATTTGAAACAATAAAATACATTGATGATTTAGTAAATAAAATAAAGAAAGAACTTCCCGGTGCAAAAATCCTAATTATTTCACCAAATCCGATCCTTTCTTCTAATAAAAACCAAGTCGGCTTAACGTATGAGGATTACCAAATGCAAACCGCGGCCTATTTCCAACAAGAAGGACTAAACTATATGAATATTTACGAGGAAATGAATAAATTGGTATCCCAAAATAACCAAAAACTTCAAGATTACTTGGCTGACGAAATTCACCCGAATGATCAAGGATATAAAGTTTGGTTTGAAAGTTTACTCAAACACTTATTTTGAGATAATTTATAGAAGATGTTCAAATAATCCGGTAAAGAGCAAATTCTCTATTCCTCTCTTGGATAAGAAATCATATTCGCTGGAGCCTCGGTACCTGAACTACTCAGTTTTTTTCATCTCAATTTACATATGTATTTTCTTCCATAAAAATGTGTATTAAGATAGGGTTAGATGTTTTATGGGAGGAACAAGTTATGTTACGTATTCGTGAAGCTGAAGTAGAAGATTTACCGGAAATGTTAGCTATTTATAATTATGCGATTAAAAATTGGACGGCGACTTTTGATCTTGAGGAACAAACACTAGATCAGAGAAGAATATGGTTTAATCTGCATGGTGATGAGTACCCTCTTATTGTTGCCGAAGTAGATGGAACAGTAGCAGGTTACTGCAGCCTCAGTCCATTTAAAGATAAAAAAGCATATGAAAAAACTGTAGAGATATCGATTTATCTTTCCGAAGCATATCACGGGTTTGGTATCGGAAAAAAACTAATAGAAGAGATAATCTCCAGGGCAGAACAATTAAACTACCATACGATCATTGCTGTGATTACCGGTGGGAATAAAGCAAGCGTAAAACTCCATGAAAAATTCGGATTTGAATTTGCCGGATGTTTGAAAGAAGTAGGGTATAAATTCGGGGAATGGTTGGATGTTTGCTACTATCAGTTACGCCTGTAGAAGCCGCCATCGTGTACACATAATTTATTCCTAAAATTTCTTATTAGTTTAAACTCAGTTCCTTGTTCGAACTCTATACTTTCTATTATGTTCATACCTTTGAAAGGAATCGGGCAAACTGATAATAAATTCGAACTGGGGGCTGTATAACAAATGAAGATTGAAGGAATGATCATATCCGGGGAATTCGATAAGAATGCGCAGGAATTTACGATCCAAAAAATTAAAAATTGGTATACCGAGACAGTAGTAAAAGAAGAGCAAGTTGAAAAATTATATACTTATTTAATACGAAATAAGGAAGCAGAGGAGCAAATACTCACTCTTTACGATCAATTATTAATACGACTAACAAAAGAAGAAATGAGCCAATTGCTATCCGATTTAGAAAATGTCGTTTCTCTTTATCAGTAGTATCAAAGGTTGCCGATTAACGGAATAACTTTTCGAACATGCCTCGGGACTAGAAAGAATTAATAAAATTTATAAACCCGTTTACTGATAACTGCGAAAATGCGTCTGTGTCTGCCCCATTGGCAACTTTTTCCAGGTGTTCAAACTAACTTCAGGAAAAAGCCAGACGCATTTTTTCTTCATGCAGTGTGATTTTTTACTGTTAATGAATATGTTTTAAAGAAAAATCTTCATACATTTTCTTCGTTCGGTGTTTAGTAATGGAGGAAATCAAAGTCCTCCCCGATGCCCCGCTTAAGCGACAGGACGTGGATAGGTATACGTTTCAACAGGGCACCCTTAGCCGGCCGGTTTATATGTCAAAATGTGCGGCACATATGTTTTTCCTATTTTGCGAACAATTTATTTTCATTCGGTAAAAGTGCTGCCAAAACCGCACCGATTAACGGTAATAAAGAAAGTATCGTAAAGACGGTCGAAACGCCTAATAAATCCGAAATACTGCCTAAGAATACGGAACCGATTCCCCCTGCACCAACACCGAAACCAATTGATAATCCGGATGCCAGTGCAATATTTTTCGGCAATAATAATTGCATATAAACAACACTGATAGAAAAAGAAGAAAGTACAGTAAAGCCGAATAAAAGTAACACGATTACGGAGAGAAAACCACTGGTATGTGGGAAAAGTAACGCAAATGGTGTTGCCAAAAACATGGAACCGACCATGAGCCGTTTCATCCCAATTCGATCCGATAGCAAACCGCCAATAAATGTTCCAAGGGCCCCTGCTCCGACAAAAATAAAATTCAATAGTTCTGATTGCTCCAAAGTTAAGTTGCTTAAATAAAAAGGTAAAAAGATAACGACTCCAACCTGACACCATGACCGTAATAAAATGACCGTGACTAATAAAATAGTGCCGGGCAAATGATTTTCTCCCGGTAGTTCCTTCTTCTTAAACTGAAAATCTTTCACTTTCCCGTTAAGCCAGTTTAACAATGGAACGGTCAACACCAGGGATAACAAAGCAAGAGGTAAAAGCCAGATCAGACCATCAATTCCGGTATGAACGAGAAATAACGGAATCATTAACGGTCCAAAAGCTTGCCCTCCATTTCCGCCAACCTGAAAAATTGCCTGAGCCAACCCTTTCTTTGTACCTGATGCAAAATGAGTCCCTCTTGAAGCTTCCGGATGAAATACACCTGAACCGAATCCTGAAATCGCAACAAAAATTAATAACCAAATTAAATTCGGTGCAATTGCAGTCAGTGCCAACCCTGATATTGAGAGAAATAAACCGACAGCAAAAAACCATACCCGTGGCTTTCGGTCAGTTAACACACCAAAAATGGGCTGTGTAATGGAAGAAGTTAAATAGGAAATTAGTACAATTAATGTTGATTGCGTATAGTTAAGATTGAATGCATCTTTATACATAACTACAAGTGCCGGTACCATACCGGTCGTGACTAAGTCATTTAAAAAATGTGCCCCGCTAAACGTGTATAGTGCCCGCCGATAAAAACTATCTTCACCAACAATTGGGGCATTTTCAATCTTTGCTTGCATAAAATCGCCTGCTTTCAGTTACTAAAAAAAGGATATATTTCGTATTTTAACATAAAAGTGATATGAGTCGGTCAAGAAATTTTTGCATTTACAGTTAAGAGGAATTCGACTAATGTTTTTTCGACATTTATAAACTTTTGCTAAAAATATAGATGGTTTTCAATCGTAAAATGAAATAGTACAGCCAAATACAGACAAATACAGACAAATTGACAACATATTCACCATATTTATCTTTTGTTTGACAAAATTTCAACAGCATTTGTGAGAAACTGTCTAACAATTTTTAAAGGGTTTCCGTTCATATTGTCAAATTTATTTATATACAGGTAAAAATTGTTTGATTTTGCGAAAATTCACCGGTAGAAGATTTATTGGAAAAGGGGAGAGTAAGTTGTACTGGAGAATAAGTGACTTTACAGAAGAGATTAAACAAGCTGTCGGGGACGAAAAATTGAATCGAAAAACGGTGGATATTTGGTTTAAAAAATTGGAAGAGGAAAGAATTCATTATGTCAATCGAACAGAAGATACAAATGAAAAGGTATATAATGAGCTTGATTTACGAATCGGCATTTTTATAAAAAAGAAGCGAAATGAAAATTGGTCACTAAATGCTATTTTTAATGAGATTGCCGATCAATTGGAAGTTCGACCACTTCCCGTTGAACATCTCGAACCAGCTAAAAATGAATTACCGGTCCCGTCAATTGCTAATGTGTTGCAGCATTTGAATCTGAACCGCTTTAAAGAGGAACTACTTGTTGAGATTCGAGGTGCTATAGAAGAAGTTGCCGCCGGTCAGTTGCTTGAGTTGAAAAACCAAGTTGAATCAATCGCCCAGCGGATATCAGCACCGGATAAAACAGAAGATGAGAGAGAAAGAAGATTTCAAGATATGATCGTAAAAAGGCGAGTCGAGTACCAACTGGAAAAAGAGGCACTTCTGCTTTGGACAGCGAAACCGGTGGAAGAACGTTTCAAAAAGGTTGGATTGCTACGGAAAGAGGAAGACATTACAAAAAGAGATCTATTTGTTAAAGATTTTATTAATCGCCATTTTGCTGAACGCTTAAAGAAAGAAATTATTTTTGAAGAAAATGCTAAACAAGAAGAGTTACCGGTTTAAACATTTTATAAGTCAGGGAGGGATGGTGGCTTGGGTAATGTTACAATAATTTCCCGTCCCTGTCTGAGGAATTTTTATTTTTATTTACCGGGTGATAGTAATGAAGAAAAGCATCTAGATTTTGCAATTCTTTTTCCAACTGTCTTGCTTTTTTTACCGTTTTTTTAAATTTTCTTAAATCTTGTTTTTTCAATTCGGGACATTCCGGGTTTGTTTTCATCCAATCAAAATATTCACCTATGTATAGATTGGCCGGTTGATGACATCTTGGACAAATGGAAGGTGTTGAATAGGTTAAATCGATTAATGATTGTAATTCTTCTTGATATTTTCGGTGTAATTTTCCGCAAGATGTACATTGATATAATGTATTTAAATCGTCTAGTTCTATTTGTTTCGTATTAGTTTTCTTCATTATGGTATAAGTACTCATTAAAATAATAAAAATGACAATGAAAATGAGAGGCCACATAAGATCATCTCCGTGTTATACCATTTTCGTGGGTAATGATGGGGCAAGTATAAAGAGAATGCCCCATATTCAATGAAACGAGAGAGGTGTTACTTAAATTCATTGTAAACGATCTTTCAGCCAAACTTGGATATCTTCAAAATTTTCCTGGGTTACCCAATGACCTGCTTGATAGGATTTGAAAGTAACATTTGCTCCACGTTCTTGTAAAAACTCTTTACTTGCAACTCCCCATGAAAACGGCAATACTGGATCATCCTCGCCGTGGGAAATGAACAAGTTAAGATGTGCAAGTTCAGTATTTTTATACTCCGCTTTAATAAATGCAGGAATATATCCGCTTAAGGCAAGAACTCCTTTTATTTTTCCCAAATGTATTATGGCATAAGTCATTGATAAAATGGCCCCTTGGCTAAATCCCATTAAAAATAAGTTGTATTCATCAATCGGATAAGTCTTCGTTGCAAACAAAATAAAGTCATCGACCATTTTTATCGTTTGTTTAAAACTGTTCTCGTTCGGTTGACCGAGGTCTTCCATAGTAAAAAAAGCGTAACCCGGTGGTTGTACAATGGGTCCACGGAGACTGAAAATAAACATTTTTTCATTGAATGCCTGTACAAGTGGCGGTAAGTCAAGTTCGTTGCTACCCATACCGTGGAGAAGAAAAATAGCCGGGTACTTTTTGTCTGTTTCTATCGTCTTCGGTTTCATTAAGTTAAAATAAAGTGGTGCTTGCAAATATTTCACTCCCTCTCAACAGGTTTATTTATCTTCTATCATAGCAATAATAATGAGAAAGATAAAATTATTTTACCCCCGTACAAACGGTCACTAAATTTCCCCTTAAGTTTGGGAAAATAAAAGAAGAAAAGGTGGCCTATAAGCTTAGGTGATTCAAAGATGATAAACGGGAAGATAAGTGCCCGATTGGTTCAACTAACTACCGGTGGGGATAAGGAATCCCACTGGTTGTAGTTTCACTGCACCCCGCATGAATAGCAAATCAAGGGCTCAAAGCTGTACTATTGACAAAAAGAATAATGGAGAAGTAAAATTTTTACTGCAGGAAACTTTTTAAACCAAGGCCATACTTGTCGTTTGAATCATTTTCTATATTCCAAATGCTTTAAGACAATTTTTCGAAAGTGAACGTCATGTATACAAAAGAAAAATGGAATATATAGATAAGAACAAATAAACAAACAAGAACAGACAAGCTTGATGTAAGGGGGAAAACGAGATTATGGTAAATTTATTTCAAGATTTGAGTCCGATTGGACAAACTTTTTTAGCAACATTATTTACTTGGGGAATGACTGCTCTTGGCGCCGCCCTTGTTTTTGCAACAAGAGGAATGAGGCAAAAATTGTTGGACGGTATGTTAGGTTTTGCCGGTGGAGTAATGATCGCTGCAAGTTATTGGTCCCTGCTTGGGCCTTCAATAGAAATGTCGGCAAATCTTAGAGTTCCCGCTTGGTTTCCGGCTGCCAGCGGATTTCTAATAGGCGGAGTTTTTTTATGGGGAATTGATAAGTTATTACCACATCTCCATCCAAATACACCACTTAGTCAGGCGGAGGGTTATCATCCAAAGGGAAGAAAAAGAAGTACGTTACTCGTGCTGGCAATCACCTTGCATAATATTCCGGAAGGGCTCGCTGTCGGGATTGCCTTTGGTGCGGTGGCTAACGGAACAAGTGATGCAACATTGGCCGGGGCGATCGCTCTTGCACTTGGAATCGGAATCCAAAATTTTCCTGAAGGTGTAGCTGTCTCACTTCCGTTAAGAGGGGAAGGAATGACGAAAATGAGAAGCTTCCTTTACGGACAATTTTCCGGTATGGTTGAGCCGATTGCCGCAATTATTGGTTGTATCGCAGTGACCTTCGTTGAGCCGCTATTGCCATATGCATTAAGCTTTGCTGCCGGTGCGATGATTTTTGTGGTAGCCGAAGAGGTAATACCCGGTTCACAGGAAAAGGGAAATAAGGATTTGGCTGCGATGAGTTTAATGGTAGGATTTGTTATCATGATGATTTTAGATGTTGCATTTGGATAGTGGACTGTTTTTTAGACAAAAAAATCGAGTATGAATCTTGATTGGAAAACGGGATTTAAGGATAGACCCGCTTTTTCAAACAGAAAAATTTTATATTTTCCAAGACTTTTAAAGGAATATTCACTTTGAATTGGAAAGTATTGCACGGACTGGTTAACACAGCCAAAATTCCCAACATATTACCAACGCAGTTCCATAACGAGTTGGCAGCAATTAAATTGATCATTGGAATTATCTAAAATAATTTGTATCGATGTTGGAGTAAAATGAACATGAAAATGAATATTTATACCGGTTGAACGGATTAGCTCTTCTACTCTTGGTTGATTGGACAGTTGGGCAGTGTTCATTAGTTCATAAGCATATTGGTGATCTTCTACAACTTTATTTACAAATCGACTGGCTTGTTCCATTAATTTTTGAAATTGCCGGGCAGATGTTTCAAATTTTCCAATGTTAACCGGTGGAAAAGGGCTTTGCTTCCGGATTTGAGTTGACATATTAGATAATGGAATCCGATAAAAACTCGTTACCGGGCTAAACGAACAAGAATATATTGGAATGATAACGGGATAGAAGTACACAAATGAACCTCCTCAGTTTATTCTGTTTACATGTTCTATCCTATGTACATTAGCTTGGCACAGTTAACAACAGAAAAGGGGTCACAAGTTTAATGAAGATGCATGCCCTATTATACCTAACATAAAAGGAGTTTCGTAGTTAAAAAAGTGGATTTTCCGACGAGAACGGGCCTCGTCGTCAAAAACGAGCATTTTACGCCTTAAAATGGTGACGAGGACAGGTCTCGTCGCCAAAAACGAGCATTTTACGCCTCAAAATGGTGACGAGAATGGGTCTCGTCGTCAAAATCGGGTGTTTTTTGCTTGAAAAAGTTGACGAGAAAGAGTCTCGTCGTCAAAATCGGATGTTTTTCGCTTGAAAAAGTTGACGAGAACGGGTTTCGTCGCCAAAAACTAGTATTTTTCACCTCAAAATGGTGACGAGAATAGGTCTCGTCGTCAAAATCGAGTATTTTTCGCCTCAAAATGGTGACGAGAATGGGTTTCGTCGTCAAAAATGGTCATATCTCACCTCAAAATGGTGACGAGAGTAGGTCTCGACGTCAAAAACAAGCATTTTTCGCTTCAAAATGGTGACGAGAATGGGTCTCGTCGTCAAAAACGAGCATTTTTCGCCTTAAAATGGTGACGAGAATAAGTCTCGTCGTCAAAAACGAGCATATCTCACCTAAAAATGGTGACGAGAATAGGTCTCGTCGCCAAAAACGAGCATTTTACGCCTCAAAATGGTGACGAGAATGGG
>NZ_JAJCHL010000005.1:0-65209 GCF_020554505.1 Caldibacillus sp. 210928-DFI.2.18 | reverse complement strand
GAGGAGGATTGTAAAATGGAACGTGTACCAAAATTAATTAAGTTTCCTGTCGATTTAGTAGTAAGGATTGAGGAATATCGAAAAAAGAATAATATTAAAAGTTTTTCAGGCACTGTTTACGAACTAATTCGCAAAGGCTTGGAAAAGTAATGGAATATATCTCTGAAAATCATAGTAAACATTTGCTTATATGCCATTTAATATTTGTTTGTAAGTATCGAAAAAAGTTATTATTAAAAGTTGGTGATGATATTAAAACTGAAATCGAATCAATAGCTAATCATTACGGTTGGCAAATTATTGAGCAAGAAATAGACCAAGACCATATTCATATCTTAATCAGATATTCCCCGAAATGGAGTATTCTTGAAATCGTTAGATTATTGAAGCAACTCACAACTTATCGAATGTGGCAAAAGCATAACGAATATCTTTCTCAACATTTTTGGAAAGAAAGAGCCTTTTGGAGTGATGGATATTTTTCTTGTAGTATTGGAAATGTAAGCAAAGAGATTATCCTAAAATATATTCAAGAGCAAGGTCGTTAGGGCTTACATCCCCTAGCCTAAAGGCGTAGGGGTTTTACGCCCATCCTTATAAAAACTCTGCGACTGCCTAACCCTTAGGTGAGAGCAGAGCAGCTGTTTTAGGAAACTACCGTCAGTGGGGTTTCTTCGACTTGACTGAAGGATAAGAAACTTCACAAGACCTGCCGTCAAGATAGAGAAAAGTTAATTTATTATTTCCAAAATAGTAAATTGCTTAGGAGCAAGCACAAGTATATCTTCCTGAACGGGTTTATTTTCCCAAATATTTTTGACAGAGTTTGAATTATCCACATTCAGATCACTCCATGGAATGGACTGTTCCGCCGCGGACCGATTAAAGGCAAATAGTAACGTATGGTTTTTGTCTTTCCGTAAGAAGCAGATCACTTCTTTATCGTTTTCATTTTTCAGCCAGATCAGATCGCCGTATGTCAATGTCGATTGATAATCTTTACGGAACCGGATTAGTTTTTTCATAAAGGTGAGCATGTCGTGATCCTGTTTGTCTTCCTCCCACACCATACATTTTCGGCAGAGTGGATCAGCGCCGCCATCTATGCCGACTTCTGTCCCGTAATAAATGCATGGCGTTCCAGTGTGTGCGAACATAAATGCAAGGGCAAGTTTAGCTTTTTGTTTATCACCGCCGCATTTGGTCAAAATTCTCGGTGTATCATGACTGTCGAGCATATTAAACAGGACTTCATTGTTTGACTTCATATAATGCATAAACTGTTGATTGATGCTATACATCATTTTTTCCGCAGATATTTTTTCTTCCACAAAATATTCACTAATCGTCTGTGTGAACGGATAATTCATCACGGAATGGAATTCATCGCCTAAAAGCCAAGGCCAAGAATCATGCCATATTTCACCGAGAATAAAAAGATCCGGTTTTTCTTTTACCACCGTCTGATGAAAAGTTTTCCAGAAAGTATGGTCAACTTCATTGGCCACATCGAGTCGCCAACCGTCAATATCAAATTCCCGAATCCAATAAGTTGCAATATCAAGTAGATATTTTTGTACTTCCGGGTTGGCTGTATTGAGTTTCGGCATGCTCGTTGTAAAAGCGAATGTATCGAAGGAGAGTGTATCTTGCCCGTCAATATTGCCGTTTTCTCCTTCACGAACCGGGAAAGAATGGATGTGGAACCAATCCTTATATATTGAGTTTTCTTCGTTTTTCAATACATCCTGCCATTGCTTCGAGTTTTTTCCAATGTGATTGAATACGGCATCGAGCATAATCCGTATCCCCCGTTTGTGTGCCTCTTTCACAAGTTTACGGAAGGTTTCCTTGTCTCCAAAATGCGGGTCGATGGCAAAATAGTCAATTGTATCATATTTATGATTGGATGGTGCCTCAAAAATCGGTGTCAAATAAATTCCATTAATCCCAAGGTCACTCAAATAGTCCAAATGGTTGATAATCCCCTGCAAGTCCCCGCCAAAAAAGTCGTTTACGCCAGGGTCTTTACTCCCCCAAGGCAAAGCATTTTTTGGGGAGATATCCGGGTTTCCGTTTGCAAATCGCTCGGGGAAAATTTGGTACCAAACCGTTGACTTAACCCATTCCGGTGCTTTAAACATATCCGTTCCATGCATAAAGGGAAATTTAAAATAATAATCAGGAACATTTAGTGTATCTTCATTTGGCGGATAAAAGCCACGACCGCCGTAAAAAATGTGATTGCCATCCAGGTCGGTAAGTAAAAAAGCATATTGTAAGCGGCGATGCGGTGGTCTTACTTCTGCAAACCAGTAATCATGTGCTTCCGTTTCTGCAACCTTTGACATTGTTAGCTGTTCATACTGCCAGTGATATTCCCCTGATTCATTCTTTTTAAATAAATAAGGATCACCCCAAATAAGTAGAACTTCGGCAATATCCTTCTTTTTTGTACGTAACTTCAGATGCATCGTTTCTTTGTCATATACATATGCATCCGCACTGAATGGATGGTGAAAAATTCCGGCTAATTCCATGATTGTTCCTCCTCACCTTAGTTGTTTTGATGAAGTAAACCATGGTAACAATAAGAGTCGCTTCATTCTATAAATATTATGCAAACATCCCCATATAAAATAGGCTACGAAAGACCGCTGAAAATAGTTAATTTCGATTGATGGACACAGTCACTCTAGTATGTATGCATAATATGTGAGAAAATAAGCATAAACATTCGGATCTCATCAACATTACCCTGATTAACTCCATACTCCTTTTAGCGTACCATCACCTAAAAATGAATAACAGATGTTATGTTCATGTTAGCGGTAACAAAATTTAACATGAGGCCATACTGCTCACCGGCTTGCCGCATTACCTGCTTTTAGTCTTGACAACTGAATGGCGAAGATTGGATGAAATATTCTTTCGGTAAATATTTTAAAAACCGGGCAACAACCCGGTTTTTTCATATCGCAGTTCTTTTATCTTCCACCTTTATCCGACATGGCTTTGATAATAGAAAATAAAAAGCAGCCTGTTTCGGAGGCCGCCCTATATATGAACTGTTGACGGACGCACGAGCAG
The DNA here is from genome assembly GCF_020554505.1 of Caldibacillus sp. 210928-DFI.2.18. Lineage (NCBI taxonomy): Bacteria > Bacillati > Bacillota > Bacilli > Caryophanales > Bacillaceae > Caldibacillus > Caldibacillus sp. 210928-DFI.2.18. The sequence continues at coordinate 62,119 of NZ_JAJCHL010000005.1, read as the reverse complement.
TTCAGGTTCAAAAAACCGATGCCCTTGTGCCTTGCCATCTTCCTGAATTTTTTTTAACAGCATACGGGCGCAGGCTTCCCCCATCTCGACAACCGGCTGACGAATTGTTGTAATATGAGGAGAAGAAATCCGGTCCAGAAAAACGCCGTCAAATCCTGTAACCGCAACCTGATCGGGAATCTGTAACTGTAATGACTGCGCAGCCCTGATTACACCTAGGGCAATCCGGTCACTCGCACAGACAAATGCACATTTTTCTTTCCAATTGGACAAGATTTCTTTCGCATTTCTTTCGGCTACTCTCGAACTGTTTTTCATCCTGTACAAATAATTTGGTAATCCATATGAGTTAACCGTATCCAAATAACCTTTCAGCCTTGCAGACATAAACGGTTCCTGTAAATCAATTCCGAAAAAGTAAATTTTTTCGAATCCCAAGCTAACTACGTGCCTAGTCGTAAGCCGCATACCTTTTTCATTGTCCACATCGATAAAATCATACCCTCTGTCACTTTGGCCAAACAAAATAATCGGCTTAGAGAATTCCTTTAAGATTGTATCATAATCATAACTGCGGACACCTGTAGCAATCATACCATCACACTGGCCAATATCCATCGATTTCCGTGTAACCAGCTGGAAACTATAGTAGTTCCTGTCTAATTCTTTGGCAATTCCGGCCAATAAGTTCATGTAGTAAGGTTCGGTTGTATCCATTTCTTCCAAAATAAGGAACTTGATTACTTGAGTACGGTTCGATACCAGTGCACGCGCGGCATAATTCGGTACATAGTTTAACTTTTCCATTGCATCATAAACCAATTTTTTCAAATCATCACTGACTTGTTCTGGGTGGTTAATGACTCTTGATACAGTCATTTTTGAAACATGTGCCAGTTTCGCCACATCAGAAATAGTTACCATACACACTCATCCTTTATTTTTTAAAAGTTAGGCGCTTTCAAAAATAATAAACGAAAACTCCTGAGTCTCCTCTCCCCGGAGATCTGGATCCATCAATTTATCCGCCGTGCCAAAACCGACAGCAAATATTCCGGTCGCCCTTATTGGCAAACTACTTCCATGTAAGACGCCATCCAAATTAAAAAATCTTGTCTAAATTTTTCATTTATTTCATTATATCATATAGGATATAAAGTCAGTAAATCGATAAGTGAATGCCCTAACTTTCATTCACCAAAAGGGGGATAAAATAAATCATTCTGCCTACAATAATTTAACTCATACCATGAACTTTAGATTAATCATAGGATCTTTATCTATTTTATTTAGCTAAATAAGCGGCTATTCAGTTGAAAAAAATATTAAAAAAGACCACCTTCTATTGATCTCATCGAAGGCAGCCTGATTTAAATTATTAGTTATCGTTGACGCATAGTTGGGAAGAGCAATACGTCCCGGATGGAAGGTGCATTCGTCAAGAACATGATTAAACGATCAATACCAATCCCAAGTCCACCTGTTGGAGGCATCCCGTATTCCAATGCTTCGATAAAATCTTCATCCATTACATGGGCCTCATCATTTCCTTGGCTGCGTTCTTTCACTTGGGCTTCGAATCTTTCTCTTTGATCAATCGGATCATTTAATTCTGTAAATGCATTCGCATGTTCACGAGCAACGATGAACAGTTCAAAACGATCCGTGAAACGAGGGTCGTCTGCATTTTTCTTCGCTAAAGGTGATATCTCCACAGGATGACCGTAGACAAATGTCGGTTGAATCAGTTTTTCTTCCACTTTTTGCTCAAAGAATTCATTAATAATATGACCAACTTCCATATGTTCAGTGATTTCTATCCCATGTTCTTTAGCTAAGATACGTGCTTCTTCCACAGTCATTTCCTGCCAAAAGTCAACCCCTACATATTCTTTAACGGCATCGACCATATGGATTCTTTTCCACTTTGGTGTTAAATCAACATTATATTCACCATATTGGATATTTGTCGTGCCTAACACTTCTTGAGCAACATGAACAATCATATCTTCCGTCAGATTCATAATATCATGAAAGTCTGCATATGCTTCATATAGTTCAAGCATCGTAAATTCCGGATTATGTCGGGTCGAAACACCTTCATTTCGGAACACACGGCCAATCTCGTACACTTTTTCCAGTCCGCCGACAATAAGTCGTTTTAAATGTAATTCAAGGGCAATACGCATGTATAAGTCAATATCCAATGCATTGTGATGGGTAATAAACGGACGTGCAGCAGCCCCGCCCGGAATGGTGTGCATCATTGGTGTCTCTACTTCAAGGTACCCTTTATTATCCAAAAATCGGCGAATCGATTGAATTACTTTGCTGCGGGTAACAAAAATGTCTTTACTTTCCGGGTTTACAATAAGATCCAAATACCGTTGACGATATCGTTGTTCGACATCTTTCAACCCATGGAATTTATCAGGTAATGGGCGTAAAGCCTTTGTTAGAATTTGGAAGTCATCCACTTTAATAGATAATTCACCCACGTGTGTTTTAAATACAATCCCTTTTACTCCGACTATATCTCCTAAATCGGCTGTCTTAAAAATAGCATACTGGTCGTCGCCAATGGTATCTTTACGGACATAGATTTGAATTTGTCCGGTCACATCTTGAATATGGGCAAAACCGACCTTCCCCTTACCTCTTTTTGTCATAATCCGTCCCGCTAATTGGACACGTATTTCTTTACTTTCTAATTCTTCATTTTCCATTTCGCCATAGGCATTTTTGAGGTCCATCGCACTATGTGTTCTATCAAAACGTTTACCAAAAGGATCAATCCCTTTTGCACGTAATTCTTCCATCTTTTCACGCCGAACAATTAATTGGTCATTTAACTCTTCATGACTCATTCCCAATCATCTCCATCATTTAATTTCAAAATTATTTATGTAAAAAATTCCAGCAAAGAAGTTTCTTGAAAAATCTTTGTCATTTGATTACATGCCAATATACTTCCCGTTCTATTTATCATTCATTTAGTTACGAGAAATAGATAGCTTTAGAAAATAGGAAAACTGCCAGTATCTTATCTTACTGGCAGTAAAGCATACAAAAGTAATTATAGGTGAAAAAACATCCACTTGTCAAACGAGTAAACACTTTCACCCTCTGTTTTGATGTCGCAAAGGTTCATTCTCATAGGAGTAAAACGGGCGCCGTTACTTCCTGTTTTCCTTTCATACCCTCACTTACTTACTCTCAAAACAAAGGCAGTAAAATCAGCTTAAATGTAAAGATGTCGTTATTTCTCCTATTTATCATTTTGTATTCCTTCTATTACAATCGCCGGGTATTAATTCATTCATCTTTATATTCAATATTCTAGCAATGCATGACATTAGTTCCGATGATGGGTATCTTGTCCCTCGTTCAACTTCTCCAAGAACAGAAACAGATATCCCCAGTTCATTCGCTAACTCCTTTTGCGTGAAACCTTTCAATTTCCGAAAAGCTCGTATACGTCTTCCCCAGATTTCTGTTTCCATAATCTAACTCCTTTAGTAGATAACCTCTCAACCATATCATTAATTGTTTGATTAATCCCAGGTATTATTATTTCCGAATCGATTTCTTGGAGAGGGACGAGAACAAATGCCCGATCCCCCATTCTCGGATGAGGGATTTGAAGTTTTTCCGTTTCAATCCTTTGATCATTAAATAATAGAATATCGATATCAATATTTCGAGGTCCCCAACGTATGATTCGTGTTCTCCCCATCCATTTTTCGATTTCAAGGCAAGATTCCAATAACACTGTCGGTTGGTAATCCGTCGCTATTTCTATCACCATATTTAGAAAAGAGTTTTGCTCTGTATAGCCGACCGGATCCGTTTCATAAATCGATGAATAGTTTACGACTGTGATATGTCCGGAATCTTCTAATTGTTTAATAGCATTATAAAGTGAGTCTTCTCGCTTACCTAAGTTAGACCCAAGAGAAAGAAACGCTCTATTCTTCATTTTACCATCTTCCCGCTATTTGTATTCAATTAACTTTTTCAAAAAATAATCATTCTCGAAAAAATGTCATGGAAAAACAGACTACCTTTTCAAACCGCTTGTCATTTGCTTTTCACGGAAGAAAAATTTATACTCGGCGCCTACTAATACTTAACCAAGTGTATTTCTTGTTCTTGTCATTTCAACGGCTACGGATCGATAGTGACCAGGTATCGGCGGATCCGGCTTGGTCACTTTTATCGTACACCTTTCAATTTTTGGAAACTGAAGCAGCACTTCATCGGCAATTTTTTCAGAAACGGCTTCAATCAGTTTAAATTTTCGATTCTCCACAATTTCCTTGCATAGTTCATATAATTCGGCATAATTGACCGTTTCCTTTAAATCATCTGTTTTTCCGGCCTTTTGCAAGTTCAATTCAACGACCAAATCCACAATAAAACGTTGACCGAGGCGATTTTCTTCCGGTAATGCACCATGGTATCCATAAAACTCCATTTGATTTAAATAAATCTGATCCATCGATTTCCCCACATTTCTTGATTTTAATTGACAGATGACTTGACACCGTTAATTAAAATATCCATCATCTTTGCCATTCTTGCCATTTCTTTTACATCATGAACACGAATAATTTGACATCCTTTCATAATACCATAGCAGATCGTAGCTCCGGTGCCTTCCATCCTTTCAGAAACTGGCAGGTCAAGTGCATATCCAATCATTGACTTTCTTGATGTACCTAAAAGGACAGGATATCCTAGTCCAACTAATAAATCAAGGTTTTGCATCATTTCAACGTTTTGTTCATAAGTTTTTCCAAAGCCAATACCCGGATCAAGGATAATTTGATCATCCTGTACGCCCCGTTTTTTACAAATTGTAATGCTTTCATATAAATCAAATAAGCTGTCTCGTATAAATGACTCATAATCTATCTTTTCCCGATTATGAGTTAAAATAATGGGAACATGATGTTGAGCGGCCACATCGGCAATCTCCGGATCCTTTTTTGCCCCCCAAATGTCATTTATTATATGAGCACCGGCTTCAATCGCTGCGTTTGCGGTTTCTGCCTTATATGTATCAATAGATAAAGGAACATCAATTGTTGGAGCCAAATGTTGTATGATAGGAGTTACTCGATTTATTTCTTCCTTTGCCGAAACAGGTGCAAAGCCCGGCCTTGTTGACTCGCCGCCAATATCAATAATGTCTGCACCGTGAGCAACCATTTCTTTTGCGTGCTCAATGGCGGAAGTATTTTCGTAAAATTTCCCGCCATCAGAAAACGAATCCGGTGTTACATTTAAAATCCCCATTATATATGTTTTTTCTTTAAAATTCAGTTCATATTTCCCAGCTTGCATGATTGAGCCACCTTCCCCTTACAAAAACTATTACCATTTTATCAAATTATCAAGTTATGCCACAATATACAGAACGGTTAGCACAGAAAAAGCCCTTTATTTTCGGTAAAAATCGCCATACATTGCGATAAAAACAAAAAAAGTTGTCCGTACCCGGTAAAATGCAATATTCCTCAATCAAAAAAACGATTGTCATGAATACATTGCATTTACCGGCAGACAACAAACAACAAAGGATTTGAGAGATGTTAGTAGAAATTTATTCAAATTGATATAACGCCGTACTTAAGTAACGTTCACCGTTATCTGGCACAATCGCTAATACTTTTTTCCCTTTACCGAGCTTTTTCGCCACTTGAATAGCCGCAGCAATCGCAGCACCGGCAGAAATTCCGCCAAGAATCCCTTCATGACGGGCTACATTACGAGCTGCTTCAAAAGCTTCCTCCGTGGAAATTTGGATAACTTCATCATAGATTTGTGTATCCAATACTTCAGGAACAAAGTTAGCTCCGATTCCTTGAATTTTATGTGGCCCCGGTTTTCCCCCGGACAAGATTGGTGAGTCTTTTGGCTCTACAGCATAGATTTTTATACCCGGGTATTGTTCTTTTAAAACTTGACCGGCACCTGTAATGGTTCCGCCTGTTCCAATCCCGGCAATAAATGCGTCTAATTGATCACCCATTTGTTCAACAATTTCAGGACCGGTTGTTAATTTATGAACTTCCGGATTTGCTCCGTTTTCAAATTGTTGCGGCATAAAATATCCATTTTCTTTCGCTAATTCAGTTGCTTTGTTTACCGCGCCTTTCATGCCTTCAGGTCCCGGTGTAAGTACCAGCTCTGCACCATAGGCCCGCAGTAAGTTTCGCCGTTCAATACTCATTGTTTCAGGCATAACTAAAACAGCTTTATACCCTTTTGCAGCGGCCACCATTGCCAGCCCGATTCCGGTGTTTCCACTTGTCGGTTCAATAATCGTATCGCCTTCTTTAAGTAATCCTTTTTTCTCAGCATCTTCAATCATCGCTAAAGCAATCCGATCTTTCACACTGCTCCCCGGATTGAAGTATTCCAGTTTGACAAATACTTCACCTGAATTTTCATCACCAACATGATTTAATTTAACTATTGGCGTACGACCGATTAATTCCGTAATTGAATTAACATATTTTGACATGTTTACACCCCTAATTCCTAGTATATTAATTGGATTAATCTTATTTTAGCTCGAAACAAAGCCTCTTGTCAATTTATTCTTAATATTATTCCCACTTTTTTATACCAAGAGGCTTATCTCCCCTAAAAAATCACGCTCAAAATATCCGATATGGCTTATTTTACGAAAAATCCGCCGTAAACCCGGGAGTTAATCTTTATATCCTGTTAAAATCGGGTATAAAGGCCTGACTCATCATTTGTCACTTACTGGACTTTTCCTCTGTCCGCTGTTTTAATTTCTCTAATTCATTGCTTGTAAATAAATACTTTTCATTGCAAAAATGACATTGGACTTCTGCTTGCCCGTCTTCATCAATCATTTCTTGCAGTTCCTGTTTTCCCAGACTGATTAATGCATTCCCGAAACGTTCCTTTGAACAGGTACACTGAAATTTAACCGGTACTGTTTCCAGAATTTCGACATTCTCTTTTCCCAACAATTCAGCTAATATTTCCTCAGGGGTTAACCCTTCCTTAATTAATGTTGAAATTGGTTTGATCGTTTTTAAGTGATTTTCGATCTTTGAAATCGTTTGGTCCGTTGCTCCGGGCATCATCTGTAAAATAAATCCCCCGCTTGCCAATATGGAATGATCAGGATTTACCAGTACCCCTACGCCTACAGCTGAAGGTACTTGTTCAGATGTTGCAAAATAGTAAGTAAAATCTTCCCCTATTTCACCGGAAACGATCGGGACTTGCCCTGAAAATTTTTCCCGTAGTCCTAAATCTTTCACAACCGTTAACGTGCCGTTTGTACCGACGGCTCTTCTTACATCAAGTTTGCCTAGTTCATTTACTTCAAAATCAACATGGGGATTGGCAACATAGCCGCGGACATCTCCAACAGTATCTGCATCTACCAGTATTACGCCAAGCGGGCCATCTCCCTCTACTTTTACAGTAATACGACTGTCTCCCTTAAGCATCGACCCCATCATTGCAGCTGCTGTGATTGTTCGACCAAGTGCCGCAGAAGCTGTCGCCCATGTATCATGTCTTCTTTGTGCTTCACTTACTGTATTCGTTGATCGGATTGCGTATGCCCGCACTTCTCCGTTACAGCCAATTGCTTTTACTAAATAATCATCCATTGGTGTTCTCCTTCCATATTGTCATTCGGATGTGCAAAATAAACGGTTCACATATTTCGTTTATAGATCAAATGCAAGCCTTTTAAGGTTAGTAAAGGGTCAACGATATCAATAATTTTTGCTTCCTGTGCAATTAAATTGGCTAAACCGCCTGTGGCAATGACTTTCGGCTGCTTTTTCGCCTGCGCTTTCATACGCGAGACAATCCCCTCAACCTGTCCGACATAGCCGTAAATAATTCCGGACTGCATCGCTTCAATCGTATTTTTCCCAACAATATTACTTGGGGGGACAATTTCAATTCTTGGTAATTTTGCCGCCTTTGTATACAGTGCCTCTGTCGAAATGTTAATACCCGGAGCAATGGCACCACCCATATATCGTCCCTGTTCATCAATAAAACAATAGGTTGTTGCTGTACCGAAGTCGATAATAATTAACGGACTTCCGTATGCATGAATGGCTGCTACAGCATTAACAATCCGATCGGCCCCCACTTCTTTTGGGTTTTCGTATTTTATATTTAATCCGGTTTTGATTCCCGGTCCAACAATTAACGGCTCTATTCCAAAGTATTTTGTGCACATTCTTTCTAAAGCATTCATAATTGGCGGAACAACAGATGAAATAATAATCCCTTTAATATCTTGACAGGATGTACCTTCATGCTCAAATAATGATTTTATCAATAGACCATATTCATCCTCCGTACTATTCCTGTTCGTTGCAATTCGCCAATAATGTTTCAATTCATCTTTTTCATACACACCCAATACGATATTTGTATTCCCCACATCAAGAACTAAAATCATATTTTCACCAACTTTTTATGTATTAGAATGAGTTTGTATAAATCCCCGTAGAGAGGGGATAAACAATTCACGATAATCAAAGAAATATTACCATAAAATCTACTTAAAGAAAAACGTTTTAAAGTCTATTCCCGGTAAGAAAACTGCAAGGTCCCGGAACTAGGCAGCAAAACTTATCTAAGTTTTTGGCCAAAACATTTTCTCATTCTGTAAAAAAAATAAGCTGACGGCTAGGGCAGCTTATTTTTTCAATATTATTCTGGTTTTTGCTCTTCATCCGCTTGGATCGGACTTTCTTTTGGTGAAATATTAATTTTTACATCAGACTTTTCGTTGTTTTTTATTTCCCATGGCTTAACGACTTCTTCCGTTTTTCCTTCTTCTTCATCCGGAAGGCGACCATGGTCATATAAATGGCGAATTTGCTTGGCATCAAGTGTTTCAACTTTTAGGAGTGCTTGTGCAATAACTTCTAATTTATCTCTCTTTTCTGTTAAGATCTGTCTTGCCTTTTCATAACATTCTTTGATAATTCTTTGGATTTCTGTATCTATTTCATAAGCAATTTTATCAGAATAGTTTGGATCGTTATTAATATCTCTTCCTAAAAAGACTTGACCGTGCGTTTGACCGAATTGCAATGGTCCTAATTTTTCACTCATTCCAAATTCCGTTACCATTCGACGAGCAATCTCTGTGGCGCGTTGGAAGTCGTTGGAAGCACCTGTACTTACTTCACCAAATACAATTTCTTCTGCTACACGACCACCTAAAAGGCCGGTAATCTTATCTTTCAATTCCGGTGTTGTCATAAAATAGCGATCTTCTTTCGGTAGCATAACAGCATAACCACCTGCTTGCCCACGCGGAACAATCGTTACTTTATGAACCATGTCTGCTTCATCCAGAACAAGTCCGATAACGGTATGACCACTTTCATGGTATGCGACAATATTCCGTTCTTTTTCAGAGATGACACGAGATTTTTTCGCCGGACCTGCTATTACTCGGTCGGTTGCTTCATCGATATCATTCATATCAATTTTCTTTTTATTTGCTCTTGCAGCTACCAGAGCAGCTTCATTCAATAAGTTTTCCAAATCCGCTCCGGAAAAACCCGGTGTACGCATTGCGATTGTTTTTAAATCTACAGATGCATCAAGCGGTTTATTTCTGGCATGTACACGCAGTACTGCTTCACGCCCTTTTACATCCGGACGGTCAACGGTTATTTGTCTGTCAAATCGACCAGGACGCAATAATGCAGGGTCTAAAATATCCGGTCTATTCGTAGCAGCAATAATGATAATCCCTTCATTCGCACTGAATCCATCCATTTCTACCAGCAATTGGTTCAAGGTTTGTTCACGTTCATCGTGACCGCCGCCAAGTCCTGCGCCACGTTGTCGACCGACCGCATCAATTTCGTCGATAAAAATGATACATGGTGCATTTTTCTTCGCATTTTCAAATAAGTCACGCACACGGGAAGCACCGACCCCGACAAACATTTCAACAAAATCCGAACCACTGATTGAGAAGAACGGGACCCCGGCCTCTCCTGCAACAGCACGGGCTAAAAGTGTTTTACCTGTTCCCGGAGGACCAACGAGCAATACGCCTTTTGGAATTCTTGCACCTAGTTCTGAGAATTTCCGTGGATCTTTTAAGAATTCAACGACTTCAACCAGCTCTTGTTTTTCCTCATCAGCACCGGCTACATCTTTAAAACGGACTTTCTTCTTTTCATCATTATATAATTTCGCCTTGCTTTTCCCAAAGTTCATGACACGACCGCCGCCGCCTTGGGATTGATTTAACAAGAAGAAAATGAAGAAAATTAAAATAATGAACGGAATCATTGAGGTCAATAATTGAACCCATCCGCTCGTCTCTTTCGCCATTGCAAATTCAAAGTTAGTATTTGTTTGGTTTGCTGCACTTTCAATTCTTTCTAATGTTGTTGGACTGTTCCAAACATTTACAGTAAAGCCTTGATTATTTTCAGCGTTTTTCAATTTACCAGTAATCAAGTAAACCTGTCTTTCAGGTTGTGCAGTAAATTTCTCCACATCACCTTTTTCAAGATGTGTGATGAACTCATTATATGTCATTTTTTCATTTGTTTCTTGACCGCCTGTGAATATGCTAATTACTCCGATTAAAACTAACAATACAAGCAAGTAAAAAACAGTATTTCTAAATATCCGATTCATCCTTGACCTCCTCTCAAAGGGAAACAAACTTATTACATAGTATCATAGTAAATGAATGCATGACAAGGCATTCTGCTTTCTTTTTGGATCTTACTCTATATATTGTAAACCATACCATTTATTTTAAAAAAACTTTAATTAAATCACTCTTTTAAACGAAATCTCCTTTAATCCTCCTTACTATATACTTCTGGTTTTAATACTCCGATATACGGGAGATTTCTATACTTTTCTTCATAATCGAGTCCAAAGCCGACAACAAATTCATTTGGGATGATAAATCCGGATAAATCTGCCTTTAGATCAACTTTCCTTCCTTCTGGTTTATCAAGAAGCGTGACAATTTTAATAGAATTTGCCTTCCGATAATGAAATAGGTCAACTAAGTACTTTAAGGTTAACCCACTGTCAATGATATCTTCAACAATCAATATATCCCGACCTTCAACGGAAGTATCTAAATCCTTGAGAATCTTTACTTCTCCACTGGAAACCGTCCCCCCATGGTAGCTTGATACATCCATAAAATCAATTTCCAAGTATGTATCCATATTTTTGATTAAATCGGCCATAAACGGCAATGCACCCTTTAATACACCGACAACTAACGGGAAACGATCTTTATATTCTTCGGTAAGAATAGCTGCGATCTCACGGATCTTGGACTGAATCTCTGCTTCTCCAACTAACACTCTTTCAATATCTTGATTCATTAACCTTGCTCCTCCCAGAAGTCTGACTGTTTTATGTATTGTAATATCAATGTTTTCCCCTTAATCATTCGAGATGATTCGTACTTGGATTTTTTCAATAACGGTACCCACAATATTTCGCCTTGTCGATCAGTGACAATCGGCCATGTATCCCTGTCCGGAATCGGAATTTTATTATCGATAAATAGTGATTTGATTTTTTTTGATCCTTTCATTCCTTTGAGACGAATTCGATCACCGTTTCTCCTTGACCGTACATATAAAGGGAAAGTTGTGTTATCATCTAACATAAAATATTCATTTCCAACCCTTACTTCATCATCTGCAACAAACATTTTCAACTGAGATCCATTAGGTAAAGTGATTGTTTCACCTTCCTGCCAAGTATATATATATGGTTCAATTTTTTCTAAGGAAAACGTGAAAATACATTTTTCATAGGACCGATAAACTTTAAGTTTATCCGGCAGATGCAATTCACCGGATGGATTCGGACTTTTTATTAACTCGATTATGGCATCTATATGGTTAGCCGATAGGTTTTCAGGCAGACGATTTTGATAGAGATAGTTTAATATTAGATGAATACATCTCCTTTGTAAAGGCAAAGGACTTTCTAAAAAAACACCCAATTTTATTGATAATGTAAGTCCAACTTTTTCCTCAATAACAATTTTATTATATGTTTCCTTTGTTAGCTCCATTAAATATTTTTCATCTTCCATTAATTGTTCACTAAATCGTTGAAAATGAACATGAACATTAGGGTTTTCTTTTTTTAAAAATGGCAAAATATATTTTCGATAACGATTTCGTGTATAAATATCCGATTTGTTCGTCGGATCATAAACGGGTTGTAGTCGATAATGCTCCAGATATTTTTCTATTTCATTTTTTGTTACACATAGAAAAGGTCGAATGACTACTCCATCGGCAAAAGGACGTTTTACTTGTATACCTGCCGCCTTTGATGTAGTTCCTCTTGTTAACCGCATTAAGATGGTTTCAATTTGGTCATCACCATGATGGGCAAGTGCCAAAATCGGAATATGATATTTTTCCATTATTGATGCAAAATATGTATAACGCAGTTCTCTGGCGACCGCTTCTGAACTTGCAGACTTTCTTTTCTTAATTTCTTTTGGGACATTTATGCGCTCCCCATGAAACGGGATATTCCATTCGCGACAAATCTTTTCTACATACTTCATGTCTTCATAGGACTCTTCTCCCCGAAACATATGATCAACATGAGCAACAGTGAGTTTCAGCTGCATTTCCTCTTGAATCCTTTTCAGAAAATGCAAAAGAGCCAAGGAATCCGGTCCCCCCGAAACCCCAATTAATATATGGGATTCATCCGGAATTAATTGATGTTTTATGATAAATTTTTTTACTTTCGCATCAAAATCATTCATTTCCTTGACAATCCTCTTTCTGTGGCACGCTTATTTTATATTTTACCTTATTGAATTTATTTTTTAAAACATTTTTTCTTGGCAATATACTTACATGATTTGTTCAAAAATATAAAAGGCGTATATAATACATACAATTGACACAATTAGGATTGTTTCCAATATACCATGTTTATTCTTTTGTTTCTTACGTCTCGTTCTAGTATTATTGGTCTGCGCTCTTTGATTTTTGTTTGTTTGATACTTCGGTGTTGTCTGATGATGTGCAGATGGAAAATGAATTAATTTTAACAATTCTTTTTTCATCTCTGTGGCACTACTATATTTTCCGGCCAATGCTTTCAATAATATTGGACGATATTGTCTTAACTCTTTCACATCCTGAATGGCCTTTTTCAACTGTTCAATACCAACACCATGTTTTTGAAACCGTTTTGGATAAAACAGGTTGATGACAATCATGGCAACTGCAAAAAGATCATAAGAAGGTTCTGCACGCCGCGAGCCAAGTCCCCAATAGCCCCGGTCAAAAAACTCGGTAAACTCTTTAATTGCTCTCCCTTGCATCGTTGTTCCGCCAACATCAATACAACGAATTTTAACCGGTGATTTTGTAACAAGTAAATTTTCCGGTTTTAAATCTCCAAAAACCCAACCGTTTTTATGCAGGTAGTCAAGGTCGGTCAGTAGTTGCGATATTAAAACCGGCAACCACGTTGTACCATTTTGCTTAATGAATGTTAATAAATCTGTTCCGGCAATATACTCCATAACATAAAAGGATATTTGCGAGCCATTATGAATCCAATCATCCACATCGAATAAAGAAGGCCCGAGGGAAACCCCCTGGGCCTTGGTAAAAGATTTCAGAACATTGACTTCAGAAGTAATGGTCACATGGTTATCACTGACTTTTATGGCCACTTTTTTTCCGTTCCAATCAGCTAAATATACAATTCCGTTTGCGCCTCGACCCAGCTCCCTAATAATTGTATAGCGATTGTGATGCCATTTCCCTTGAATAATCGTTCCGGATGCAAAATTAAATGGACTCTTCATAGAATTCATCATCATGACGTGACAGGTATCCCCTTACCGAATGTTTTTCCTTAAAATATGTGATCGCTTCTTTTAATGCCGGCCCGGTTGGTGTCATGCCACTCGGATTTAACTTTGCGAAAACAGTCGTTAAAGATTCTAATTTCGGTGTCCAGTCCAGTAGTTTTTCCACTTCATTTCCTTTCCCGGGAAATATAAAGAGTGAAAATTGGTTATTTCCCATTCGAGCATTTAAACTTAAAGATAAATCGAGCAATGCTTCTTTTACAGTCGGTAATTTATGTTTCATGCTGGCACTTGTATCAACAAGAATGAGTACTTCCAAATCAACTGTTTCGTTTAGTTCATCTACTACTTCAAGAACTTCTCCGCGTTTTTCCGGCGGCAGATTTTCTAAGCTGGCTTGATTTCCTAAAATTTGTCTTAATTCTTGATTGACAACTCCTTGTAATGTTTGGGTCATCGCTTTCCTAGTAACCATTTGAACGGTTTGTGATAGTACTTGAGAATAAACAATTTGGCTGACCCCGCCACCTTGCCGGGCAATCCCTTCAATTTCACGAACCCCTTGTTCATCTATAATATCATTTTCCATGACACCAATGACGTTAACAGTAATTCCGAACTCTCTTGCCAGGGCAGCCATTGCCACCGGATCTTCACCATGATTTGAACAACCGTCAGTGATTAACAAAATTTGTTTAATTGTCCCCGTTTTCATTCAAATCCCCTCCAAATTACTTTTTACCATCTTTGCCTGATTGGAGAGGATATATACATTGTCTATATAAAAATATCATTTAATGAAAACCGTAGATAACAGGTTTAGCCTCGTACAATCTGAGTCCGATCAGTCGAAAACAGATTGGCTTGCTTAAATGGCTATCTTAAAAAGTATATATGAAAAGGGACGGCCCCGGATAGCCCTTCCTTGAATTTTTCCCTCCTTTCCGACCTCATACGTATAGACACTATTTTTATGCTCCTTTCCTTAATGAAATGGCAGGTATAGGCTTCCATTTCGGATTGTTATGCTTTATTTTTGCAACCAAAACAGTCATATCATCATCTATATACCCATCACTGGAGCGAATTACTTCTTCCATTATAATGTCAGCTACCGCTTGCGGATCATCTGTTTGTAATTCTAGTATTTTTCGTTTTAACCATAGATCGATATTTTCGATATGCCTTGGCCCCTCAAAAATCCCGTCGCTCATCATAATCAGCAAATCGCCTGCTTTTAATTGTTCGCTAACAACGTCGACTTCAAATTCTTGAATGATTCCTATCGGTAAGTTGCTTGCTTGAACTTTTATGACCTGATCACCCCGCTTAATAAAACTCGGGGTCGAACCAACTTTAATGAATTTAGACTTGGCATCCTGCAAATCTACTATCGCTAAATCCAGTGTTGCATAAACCTCATCAGTTGTGCGTAAAGAAAGAATGGAATTGATTGATTTAATGGCCACCTCCTCATCAATACCTGACTGAAGAATTTTTTTCAATAAATTTAAAGTTTCCTTACTTTCTAAATAAGCACGTTCCCCGTTGCCCATGCCATCACTAATGGCTAATGCGTATTTCCCTGCACCAATTTCAATCATAGTATAACTGTCACCGGAAACGAAACCGCCGTTTTTCGCGGCAAAAGCCACGCCCGTATCAACCACAAAACGCTTGGCGGAACGGAAAGTTGCATAACAATAATCATGCTCATGGCTTGCACATTCTTCTTTATATACGGTAACTTGCTCATGTAAAATATCGGACAAAAGCGGGGCTATTAATTTTTCACATTGGCCCATTCCGCCGCAATATGGAATGGTTATATCAATATCAACATTTCCTTGTTCCAGACTGTAAATTTCAATATGATCCACTTCGATTCCAAATGATTGTAGCGCATCGAATAACTGATCCTCCTGCTTTTCCAGGTTTTCCCTTTCCCTTTGAATCTCATTGGCAAAACTGGCCATAACTTTCGAGACGCCATATAACTGTTCAGCCACTAATTTCCGGCTTTCACTAATTTGCTGTTTTAATTTTTTATTCGCATGATGATAATGTAACTCATTTTGGATCGTATCGATTACCTTTCCGCTCCTTGTGCAGATATGTTCCAAATTCCGAATCGTTCGTTTGGATAGCGCATTTTTTTCCTCCAATTCCAGCATAATTCCCTTCATTGCATCATATGTTTTATTGTAGTTGTTAAGCGCCCAGCACTTTTCCTTCTTAAAACAAGTTTGGCAAGTTTTCGCTGTAACATTGGCAAAGAAATAATCTATTTCTGCCTCCGGATCGGATCGTTCATGATTTTCCTGCTTTCGAAAGCTCATGGCCAGTGCTTGGAAGATGGAAGAAAATTGTTCCACTCTCCTGGCTGTTGCGTCCCTTATCTTCCGGATATATGCTTGTTGTTCGGCCGAGTACTCAGTTGTCCCCGGTATATGCTTAGCAATTTTATTCGTATAAAATACCGGTGTTAACATAAATAGAATTAATGCAAAAAATGACTCATACAAGCTGGTCAAAATGGAGGTTGTTCCATTTCCATACAGTCCCAACAATAAAGTGGAAACAACCAGGCCAAAGCCGGCGCCAATCTTTTTCCCATCTTTTAACAAACCACCCAACAAACCGGCAAAGGCTAATAAACTCATTTCAGGGAAGCTGTTGATATCAGCAAGTCCAAAAATCAAACCGGTGACAACACCGACTGTGGAACCGACAGTTGCACCTGCTGTAAAAGCAAAAATTAAAACAAGATAACGAGCCAAAATATGAGATACGGCGATACCTTCAATCATCCACCCCATTGCTCCTGTCATCATTGAGGCGATTAAAATAATTAAACAAACCAGTTCTTCCGTTTTTAGCGCTTGTCTTCTTTTCGATAAGGATAATAGCGGAATACTTTGCAAAAATATCAATGTTAAAACAAAAGCAAGACCTGCTTCAACAGTCGTCATTAATGCATGGTAAATGGTGATATCCTGTGTTTCAACATAATGCCATGATAGCCTGCCGATTAATATGGACAAAAACACTAAGATCGGGATTAACGTTGTCTGATTTCGAACAAACCGGTTCACCAATTTATGACCGACAAGAAATAAACTTATAATCATAAAAGCGTAAACCGCGTTACCCAATGATATGGTTAAGGCACCGGCCACAATTCCTATAAATATTTGTGGTGATTTATCTTTTCGGATAAAATAAGCAGCTGCAAAAAAAGGCAAACTAAACGGTGATAATACAGACAAAATAAAGGCTCGTCCAAGCATAAAACCGAAAATAAAGAGGAGAAGTCCCCGTTTTATAAATAATGTCTCCAAATGATTTTTCATTGATTCTAGTAAACTATAAAAGAAAAACTTTGCATCCACCATCTTTCTTTCCTGAATGGGCTCAACAAAACTACCTTGAATTTTTCCCATCACAAACACCCCTAGCTCATTTTTTGATTATTATAGACGATGGCAAGATAAAATTTTGTCAAAAAAGAAAGAGTAAATATAAAAATATTTCGACAATTGTCTACCCAATCATAGATAAGCAAACAAATTTCGTCAGCTTATTTTTCTTCCCTTTCATAAAAATGAAGCAATAGTTCTTTACCCTCATCAGTTATAAACAGTTCGACATTCTCCACACTGTTCATTTTTCGACATTGATATTTTTCTACTTTTTTAAAAAAGAATGCTTTTTGGGGCTTTACAATATTACTTTTGCTAATAAATAAAAAAGGCTGCCTCATATGAGACAACCCTTTATTTCAAAAGCGACCTTTGCTTAGCTTATAAATACAATATAATAACTAGAAAATTCAGAGCAACTTGCAAATAGGCTATTATACAGACAGCAAGTTAACCTCTTCTCGCACCTCTACCTCCTCTTTTTGATTCAGTATTGCGCTTTAACGAGGCCAGGCGGTCTTCACTATCTTTCAAGAAGCGCGCCATTTTTTGTTCAAAATTCTCTTGTGAATTGCGGTCATGGTTTTTCCCTTGACGTGGACGACCACTGTTTTTCTCCGGTCTGTCCTTTGCCTTTTTAATAGATAAACCAATTTTGCCGTCCTTCTCAACATTCATGACCTTTACTTCCACTTGATCGCCGACTTTTAGAAATTCATTAATGTCTTTTACATAAGTGTCTGCGACTTCGCTAATATGGACTAATCCTGTTGAGCCCTCTGGCAGCTCGACAAATGCACCGAAATTAGTAATCCCTGTTACTTTACCCTGTAACTTGCTGCCTACTTCAATTGACATAAAAAGAAACTTCCTCCTTAAAGTAATAAAAAAATACACCTATGTATATTATAGACAAAATCGGTTTTAAGTGTCAATCAACCGAATCATCAACTTCTTTATCAGGAATGGAGAAAATAATTTCACCCTCGTCGGACAGATAATATTCTTGACGGGCATATTTACCAACATATTCATCATCTTGTAATTTGGTGATATTTTCTTTTAAAATTTCCTGGTTTTCTTTGATTTGATTATACTCAGCTTGTACTTCCTTTAACTGATCCTGCTTTTCGTTCAGGACAGAGGCTTGGGTATACAAAGTTTTAATTAATGTATAGGAGAAAATGGCAACAAAGACAAAAAACAAAGTTAGCCTGCGAATGAGCAATTTTTTTCTCCTTTTTATATAGATACTATGCTGTTCTTGATGACTTTTATAAGTCTCGTTCAATATCGGAACTCTGCTTCGTTCAGTACTCATTCACTTAAGCCTCCTCTTTTAACGCCTTTTTAATTTATTGATTACGTCCATTATCCATTTTAGAGAATTAGAAATTCTTTTAAAAAAATGACTCCCTTTTATTTTAAACGATTTTGGTACAGCTTTCCAGATATATTTTCCTAAATAAGTAAATGGTTTAAGAACAATTTTAAGAAGAACCCCCAGGATTTTTACTAAAAATAAAAACATTTGCAGAGTGAACTTCCCCAGCGCGACAATTATTGTAAATATAAATGTAAAGAACATAACGACCGGCTTTATAATCACATTACTGAACAGTTTTGCTCCGAGTCGGTATATGCGAACCAATAGCTGGATCAACCACTCAAGCAGCCGATTATATAAATTTTTTAGCAGACTTTGATAAAAAGCAAAACCGCAAAGAAGGGCTAAAAAAATATAAAAGCGTATTTCACCATTATTTACCAGGTAAAGGATATAAAAGGTAATGAGCGCTTGTACTATCCAAAATAAAATATCGTTAATGCCTCGTACAATGACATTTCTTTTTGAACGGTTAAATAAGCGGCTATACGTGTCCAAAGCCGCCCCAAAGTAACTGCCCATTCCAACCATGGCTAGCATTGTGTAAAATTGTACTGTTAGACTCATTTGAACAACTTGCTAAAGAATCCCTTAGCTTTATCTCCCTGGTGATCTTCTAGGTAGACGAGGTCAAATATTTTCCCTTTGATAGAAACAATCCCTTTATCAACATCCAAGTTTTTCATTTGTAGATTTTGACCGCGAATAGCTAAATAACCCATGACCGTTTCTAATAGGAATTCTTCATTATCGAAGCTTTCTACTTGCTTCACACCGGTTATATCCAGAGTTTTACGTCCTCTCATAATTACATCATGATCCTGTACGACAGGTTTTTGATTTTTCGATTGATCATAATATTGGTTCACCATTCATCCCCCGATTCAATCTTGTTCTCATTCTTATAAAATAGTTATGCTCGTCCGTTCTGGATTAGAACAGAAAATAGCATTGGGGGACAAACCTCAATGGAATAGACAGGAATGTAAAAAGCTATTTTATTTATTAGTTTTCTTGATTTATCCGCTCATCTTTCATAACGGTATACATTGAATCCGCATCTTCTTTTCGCGTTGTTTCTTGCAATTTTTCAATCTTCACGGTCATAAGTCTTTGTCCAAATCTGATTTCTAATTCATCCCCGACATTGACTTCGGAACTTGCTTTAGCTGTTTTTCCATTGATTAAAATTCTTCCCTGGTCCGCTACTTCTTTTGCCAAAGTTCGCCTTTTTATCAATCGGGATA
Source organism: Caldibacillus sp. 210928-DFI.2.18 (assembly GCF_020554505.1). Lineage (NCBI taxonomy): Bacteria > Bacillati > Bacillota > Bacilli > Caryophanales > Bacillaceae > Caldibacillus > Caldibacillus sp. 210928-DFI.2.18. The sequence goes on along the minus strand of NZ_JAJCHL010000005.1, from coordinate 42,172 downwards.
CTTTTAAAAATTTATCTAACCTCATAAATTTGTCCAGTCCTTTCTTTGTTGTTGCTTACAAACCACTTTCTTTCGCTTCATTCCAAAACGAATCCAGTTCTTCCAACGTATAATCCGAGAATTGTTTTCCAGCTTTATTTATTTTTTCCTCGATGTATTGAAACCGTCTTACAAATTTTTGATTGGCGCGAATCAGTGCTTCTTCCGGATGAATGGACAGGAACCTGGCTATATTTACCATCGAAAAAAGCAGATCACCATACTCCAGTTCAATTGCGTCTTTATTAACCCCACTGTTAACTTCTATTAGCCATTCATCTAACTCTTCTTTTAATTTCTCGATGACCGGTTCAATTTCCTGCCAATCAAAACCAAAATTTTTCGCCATTTTTTGCAGTTCATAGGCTTGTAAAAGTGCCGGCAACCCTTTTTTAACCGCGGCAAATCGTGTTTCTTCTCTTCCTTCTTCGTTTTGCTTAATGTCTTGCCAATTCGACAAAACTTCATCGACCGTTTTTGCGGCTTTATCGCCGAATACATGGGGATGTCGGCGGATCATTTTACTAGTGATTGCTTCGATAACATCATCAATGGTAAAGTATCCTTCATCTTCACCAATTTGAGCATGCAGCATGATTTGTAATAAAACGTCACCGAGTTCTTCAACCATATGGTCATCATCATTTTCATCAATCGCTTCAAGCAATTCATACGCCTCTTCAATTAAATATTTTTTTAACGATTGATGTGTTTGTTCCCGATCCCACGGACATCCGTTGGGACTTCTTAAAGTAGCTACTACTTGCCGCAAATAAGTAAAATTTTTATAAAGAATCCGTTCATCTTTTACCGGTGGGATATATAAACTTGTTAAATTACTGAACGAAAATTCATGATCCAGTAGATATAAAGGTACTTTTTTTACAGATTCAGCGGCACTGCCCGCATTTTCCACTATATAGATTTCATATGTGTCAGGTAGTAACTCCATTAATTCCAATTTTACATTTGATGCAACCATTTGATCATATACTTGTCCGATAATCATATGTTGCGTCAACTGAACATTATATTTATTGAAGTTTGTTCCATCCAACAGCTGGAAACCTTCAATTGGGTCAATCCGGACTGCTTGAAACAATGCATCGAGGAAACTTTGACCACCGGCCAATTCAATTTCAATCCCCATCTCTTCCCTGCGTTCAAGTAATAATTGAACCGTCCTCTCCGCAACTATAGGAGCCCCTGGAACAGCGTACACGATATCTTTATCCGATGCTTCCGAAAATAATTTCTCAACAATTTCCTCGTACACATCCGTAAATTGTTGATTCTTCTCATAAATCGCATCAAAGGAAAAATAGGCAACCCCTTCCTGTTCAAGGCTCTCAACAACCGGATGTTCTTTTGTCCGTAAAAACAATGGATAATCATTTTTCAATAAGTTATAAACACCTAGGGGAAGTTGATTAATATCACCAGCTCCAAGCCCAACAATAATAATTTTAGTCACGGTTAACCCTTCCTTCTTTTAACAAAAATTGAAGTCTGCTCCCGAATGGTAATAGGATTATTTCTTCTTTGGAAAAAATACAGCCACGGATAATCGAGATGAAAAAGACAATCGCCCCAATCACAGCAGCACATATGGCAACAAAAGCGGAAAAGAGACGGACTCCGTGAAAAAGAGGAGCAAAAACTCGGCTAATCAAAAAAAATAAAGAAATCGTGATCGTCATAATTGTTAATGATTTTATTAAAACGATCACAAAGCGCCAATTGACCAGTCGAATATCAATGGTTTTTCGTAAACGATATATTAATATTACAGCCATCAGCAACAAGGCAAGATTACTGGCAATCGCCGCACCCATCGTACCCCATTTAAGTATAAAAAACCGATTAAATAAGAGCTTCACAAAAAATCCCACAATCACAATACATGCCGGAAAATATGTGATATCAAGTCCTTGCAAAACTGATATGATGGTTGTACAAATTGTCGCGAAAAAAACAATTAGTACAAATATGCGCAAAACATTTGAACCCCATTCGTTTTCAAATAACATCACATTCAAATCATTCATAATTAAAATCAAACCGGTTGTCGCAGCAGAACTGACAAGAAGGCTTAATTGAAGGGCAAAGCGGATATAGCCCGTCATTTCTTCACTTTTTCTTTTCATCGCAGCAACAAAAGGGACAACAGACAATGACAAAGATATGGCTAAAACCATTCCCAGCTGCACTAACGGTTGACCCCGATCATAAATCCCCTTCATCACTTGTGCTTCTGTTAAAGCCATTCCGCTTTCTTTTAGTAAAGGAACCATTTGAAAAGAGTCTGCCAACTGAAATAATAATAGCGTTAAACTGCTTATGCAGACGGCAATCCCTTCCGTCCATACCATTTTCATAATTTTAACAGAACCTTTAATGCTATTCCAAAAATGTATTTGACTTTGGTGATGATGATGGATAAAAAATGCAACTAAAATCATTGCCCCGCATAAACTTCCAACCACTGAAGCAAACATCGTCCATTTTCCGATCCCGTACAATGTAAAACCTTTGGCAGTTAAAAGAAAGGCAAAAATCAGAATAAGAGAAACCCGGACAATTTGTTCCCCCAATTGAGAGATTGCAGTCGGTGCCATAAATCCTTGGCCTTGAAAATGCCCCCGCATTACAGATACGAGCGGAATAATTAAAAAGGTTAAGGACACCATCTTCAACAAAGGTTCTAACCGAGGATCCCCCATCAGTCCGGCAAAAAATGTCGAACCAAAATAAATGACAAGGAATATAAGAAGGCAAATCGTTGAAACGGAAACAAATGCCGGAAATAATATTTTTTTTGCTGCTCTTGTATCACCTATACTAATCTTTTCCGCATACAATTTTGAAATAACAACAGGAAATCCGTATGTGGCAAAAGAAACCGCTATCCCATAAAACGGGTATACTTGCTGATATATGTAAAAGCCAACATCTCCAACAATATTTTGAAACGGTACACGGTAAACAGCGCTTAATACTTTTGATAATAATCCTGCAACTGAAAGGATCGCTGTCCCTTTCAGCAATAGCTTTTTCGAATTATCTTTCTCCTTTTTCATAAATACACCTGCTAAATAATAATGAGACTTTCATCAGTGGGGGCTTTCCCCTCGGATGGTTAGTGGAACAAATCAGGCAATAAATAATACCAACCTCCATTTTATTATAAAACAATAAAAGAAGACAGACTTCCTGCCTTCCTAAAAAATATTTATCTCAATTAAGTTTTTTTATCCACCTTATGTAGTGACCATATCGTCCCCCGCCCCTAATCAGGGGATGAATAGCCATCATAGGGAAGTCAAGTTCTCCAACCCCAAGACTTAAAAGACCGCTATTCACCGGAAAAATTCCCACTGATTAAGATCACTTTATTGTTCCATTTGTCTTGCTAAAAATCCTGCGGCTGTCTCGGCTGCTTTTTTTTCGACTTCACCTAATGTATTATCCTTAGACATTATAATAACTGTACCAATTGGGTCACCGTTAGCAATAATTGGGCTGATCGTATAGGAAGTCAATGTTTCTTCATTGCCTTCCACAAGCGAAATCGTGGTTTCATTCGTTTCTAAAACGGTGGATCGATCGGCCATGACCTTCTCTACAGACTCGCTAATATTTCTGTTTAAGTACTCTTTTTTCGACCCCCCTGCTACAGCAATAACCGAATCACGATCACAAATTAAAACGGTACTCCCAAGGCTGTCAAATAAAGCCTCTGCATATTCCTTGGAAAAATCACCTAATTCACTGATTGGAGAATATTTTTTTAAGATCACTTCCCCATCACGGTCAACAAAAATTTCTAACGGGTCTCCTTCACGAATTCGTAAGGTTCTCCTAATTTCCTTTGGTATTACAACACGACCTAAATCATCAATTCGACGTACAATACCAGTTGCCTTCATCTTAAGTTGCCTCTCTTTCTTATGATGATTTTCTTGCTGATGTCACAGTTACGAACGGATATATTATTCCAAAACAAGGCCCGACCAAGCGGAATACCAAGTGTAAATGGAATCATCATCCTTATATACAATTATTATCTTTCATATGGTAAGTTCTATACACAAACTAAAACTTTTTCTTATAGTAAGAATAATTGGAAATACTGGAAACAACTGTACAGTATAATTTATCCTCTTTTTATAAAAACACTAAACATAATTCTTTCTTGTATTCATTTGGATTCGTTCCATCAGTTTCTATATGATTTTCGCCACTATTTTGGTTTCTTATCCAATAAAAAGGGCTAACCCCTTTATTGACAAATAAGTTAAAGTCAATTCAGAAAATTACACAAAAGGAGGTTAGCCTATACACCATATGCTATTATGATACTGTTTTTACTTCCCGTTCAACGGTTTGCGGTAATCCTTTTAAAATCGATTCAAGAGTAGAGAACCAATCTTGTTCGATTTGACTATTGTTATAGATAACGATTTTAAACTTTTCCCCTTCCATACCGTAACCTACCATGCGACCATATGGTTTACATAGTTCCACAATGTCTTTAATTTGAATGTCTTTTGTTACCGTTTCAGTAAAGATCAGATGAATTCCATCTTTATCCTTTTTAATCAATTCAATTCCTGCCTGTTTGGCGTAAATTTTAATCTCGGAAATCAAAAATAAATTATTTACTTCTTCCGGATAATCTCCGTATCGATCAACCATTTCATCTTGCAATTCATGTATATCTTCCATGTTAGCAATTGCCCGGAACCGTTTATACATTTCAATCTTTTGGTAACCGTCATGAATATATTGATCCGGTATATAAGCGTCTATTTGAAGATCAATTTCAACCGGAAAATCTTGTTTGTCAGGTTCGTCACCTTTTCGTTTTTCTATCGCTTCTTTTAACATTTGTGAATAAAGATCAAATCCAACTGATTCGATAAACCCATGTTGTTGCGCCCCCAACAAATTTCCCGTCCCGCGTATGGATAGATCGCGCATTGCTATTTTAAAGCCTGAACCTAATTCAGTAAACTCCTTAATTGTCTGTAACCGCTTTTCGGCTACTTCAGTAAGGACTTTATCTTTACGGTAAGTAAAATACGCATAGGCAATCCGGTTCGACCGTCCGACTCGACCTCGTAATTGATAAAGTTGGGAAAGACCCATACGATCTGCATTTTCTACGATTAATGTGTTGACATTCGGGATATCTACTCCCGTTTCAATGATGGTCGTACTAACCAATACATCTGCTTCACCATTTAAAAAGCTTAACATAACATTTTCCAGTTCCATTGCATTCATTCTTCCATGCGCATAAATAAATCTGGCATCCGGTACAAGCATGGATAGTTCTTCAACTTTCCGGTCAATATCATCAATATTATTATAAACATAGTAAATTTGACCGTGTCTGGCCAGCTCTCTTTCAATAGCCTCTTTTACAAGACCGGGGTTCATTTCCATAACATATGTTTGGATAGGAAAACGATTTTCCGGCGGTGTTTCAATAACGGACAGGTCACGAACGCCCAGTAAAGACATATGGAGTGTCCTGGGAATTGGTGTTGCTGTTAACGTTAAGACATCCACATTTGTTTTTAACTTTTTAATTTTTTCTTTATGAGTTACACCAAATCTTTGCTCTTCATCAATGATTAATAGTCCAAGGTCATGATAAGTAATATCTTTAGATAATAAGCGATGGGTACCGACAACAATATCAACGGTTCCATTTTTCAGACCTTTAATCGTCTCCTGCTGCTCTTTACGTGTACGAAAGCGACTTAATACACCAATTTTAATCGGATAATCTTGAAATCTCTCCCGCATTGTTTCATAGTGTTGCTGTGCCAAAATCGTTGTTGGTACAAGAAAAGCCACTTGTTTACCGTCACAAATTGCTTTAAAAGCAGCCCGTAATGCCACCTCAGTTTTGCCGTAACCAACATCCCCACATAAAAGCCGGTCCATTGGGCGCGGTCTCTCCATATCTTTTTTAATTTCGGCAATTGACCGTAATTGATCTTGCGTTTCTTTATATGGAAATGTTGCTTCAAATTCCCGTTGTAATTCGGTATCCGGAGAAAAGGCATACCCAACAGAGGCTTCACGTTCTGCATACAATTTAATTAAATCCTCAGCAATATCCTGAACAGAAGATTCAACCTTTCTCTTCACGCGCTTCCATTCAGATCCGCCCAGTTTATACAGCTTTGGTTCTTTTCCTTCCGTACCGACATATTTTTGTACAAGATTAATTTGTTCAACAGGAACGTAAAGCTTGTCAGTACCTTGATATTTAATTTTCATATAGTCTTTATGGATTCCGTTAATTTCCAGCGTTTCAATTCCTAAATACTTACCAATCCCGTGATTCACATGAACTACGTAATCCCCGATATTGAGCTCCGAATAACTTTTAATCCGTTCTGCATTGGAAATTTTTTGTGTTCGGTGAGAATGTTTTTTTACCTTTTTATTAAATAATTCTCCCTCAGTAATAACGGCTATTTTCTCCATCGGGAATTCAAATCCGCTGTTTAACTGTCCTTTTATAATTTGCGTCTTTCCTATAATTAGCTGTTCGCCGTCCCAATTATTTACCGCTTCAATTGAGTAATCCGCTAAAACACTTTCAATTTTCTCTGTCCGACTATCATCCGCCCCTAAAAAAATAACTGTATATCCGCTTTTTTTCCAACGTTCCATTTCTGATTTCAACACGTTCATTTGTCCGTGGAAATTTTGCATTTGTTTACTGGATAAATTTAATATATTTTGCGGACTTATATGTTGAATATGACGTAAAAAGAGTGAAAAATAAACAATCGGTTTTTTCGAACCATGTAAGATTTTCCATACATCATGGCTGATTGTTATCGAATGAACAACTTTTCCTTCATCCAATAAACTTGTATGCCATTCAGCTTCTTCCTTATCAAGTGTTTCTTTCATTTCACTAACTCTACTGATTTCATCCATAAATACGATGGAATTTTCACTTATATAGTCTAGTAAACTTCCTGGTTTCTCGTAGGCAAATGATAGATATTTAAAAATCTCATCAGAAATTTGTCCGGATCGCAGCTGCTCAATTTCATGTTCAGTTTGGGTAACAAGAGATTCTTTTACCTTTTCATCTTTTATTTTCTTTAAACTATCAGCCAGAGCTTTTTCAAGTTTATCTGCTATTCGTTGAAGATGATCCGGCTCTAAAATGATTTCTGTTGCCGGGCCAATTGTCACTTCCGAAAGTTTTTCCATAGAGCGTTGGTTATCAGTAGAAAAATAACGGATGGAATCAATGACATTGTCAAACAGCTCAATTCGAATCGGATTGCTTTCTGTCAATGAATAAATGTCAATAATACCGCCACGAACACTGAACTCCCCGGGTGCAGTAACCATTTCTGAACGTACGTAACCCATTTGGACAAATTTTTGAATGGATTGTTCCAGATTAATTTCATCATCCAATTGCCACTGAATGATATGTTCAGCCCATATTGCTTTTGGAGGTAAAATTCTTCTTATACCGGCGATGGGCGCTATAACTACACCCTTTTTGTTGCTATTCAAAAAATTTAATGCTTCAATTCGCTGCGAACGTAATTCAGGACTGGATATGCCCAGGTCGGCGATTGTCAATTCATTTGCCGGATATATGAACACTTCATCTGATATAAGATGAACCAAATCTTCATATAGCTTTTGTGCTTGCAATAAATTATAGGTGATGATCAGAAGAGGCTTATTCATCTTTTGATAAATACTAGCCATAAATACGGTTCTAGCCGAATTAGATAAACCGGCAACAAGTTGTTCGTTTAATCCTTCATTTATTCCGCTTGTAATCGACGCAATGTCGTCCTTTTGCATTAAAGTGGTTAATAACTCTCTCATTCTTTTGCCTCCTCTCCTCCTCTTGGTGTCATCTATTATGAATGGTAATAAGTACATGTTTGTCTAACTTTCACTGCAAATCAAAGAGTAAAGTCGGCAACCTTTACACAAATTGTTGCCGATTTTCTCATAAAGTGAAACTTCCATCAGTGGTAACACTGATGGTTAGTTAAACCGATCGGACATTTACGGCACTCATCTTGAGGCCACTGAAAAACTACTTGAATAGATTTACTAACACAATATATAGTATGATAAAACCCGAAAATTCATCTAAATACAGTGTTTAGCGAGATTATTTGGCACTTCCTCAGCCGCCTCACTCATCTTCCACCTTTTTCTTTGATTTACTTAAGGCCCTCCGAACGAGTCGGATGTATGCAGGCAGCAAATTATTGCCCGCTAAGAGTGGGATAAACAGAAAAATGCTTTGGATCTCCAAAGCTAATGGATAATATAGTCATGTTCATAATTACTTGGATTTATTGTAAAGGATTCATGGCAATCTTCGCAAATACTTTTTACTTGGATATTTCCGTCCGGTTCATATTGAATCATGTTCATCCGTTCACTTTCGGTTAATTTATGAAAACCTAGTGTCTCATAGTCAATTACTTTATTTTCGAGAGTTCCAATTTTGGTACCACAATAACGACAAACATAATGGATACTCATCTTATGCACCCCTTGAATGGTAAATGAATTTATTCATGTTTATTTTTATTATTTACCGTTCAAGGATAGTTTATTCTCTTATTTTTACTATAACAATAATAAATTTTCTTTCCTACCCATTTCACCTATTATATATATTCATAACCTCAATAAATGGTTTCTCGAGCCATGTTTCACACGCTTGGGCACTTTTCTCAATTACTTCTGCCATAAGTGGTTTTTCATCATTTGTGAAGTTTCCCAAAACATAGTCAACAACTTCAACACCCGGGTGTGGTTTGCCAATCCCGATTCGAATTCGATTAAATTCTTTAGTCCCGATTAACTTAATGATCGATTTTATACCGTTATGACCAGCCGCGCTTCCTTTATAACGGAGACGGATTTTCCCGGGTGGCAAATCCAATTCGTCGTAAATAACAAGTAAGTTTTCATGAGAAATTTGGTAATAATCCATAATTGCCCGAACTGCTTCACCGGAAAGATTCATATACGTCATAGGTTTTAATATAATGACTTTTTCCCCGTTGACCATCCCTTTACCGAACAAGCTTTGAAATTTTGCCTCATTCAAAGGAATATTCCACTTTTCCACTAATTTATCAATAACTTTAAAACCGATATTATGTCTCGTTTCTTCATATTGTTTCCCCGGATTGCCTAAACCGACAATTAATTTCACTCCAATGCCCTCCTCTTGATTGAGGAATCATCTCCGGTCGTCAATCAAGCCGTAATTTTTTCTGTTAATTTACTTTAAATGGCCTTTAGACCGCTTCCATTGCATCCGGCGAATGTAGAGATTCCCAGAAAATATCTGAGTTGCATCTTTAGGTAAATGTTTCCTAATCACTGAAAGAGGGGCTGTCCATTATTACTGGTTCGATTTTCTTTTAAGGATTTCAACGTAGTACATCGACATTCCTTAAAAAAGAACCAGCCATGGAGCAACCCTCCTAACCTATTCTTCCCTACCTTCCAAGTTTTCCGGTATACCCGGCTCTTGTTCTTCACCGGTACTGATTTCTTCCTCTTGTCTTGGCGGTAAAATAGAAGCAATTACCTCATCATTCTCATGATTTATTTCAAATGGATATTGCTGCCTTATTTTACCAACTGTTATCGTTTCACCTACTTGTAAATGGGTTACATCTACTTCAATTGCATCCGGAAAACGATTTACATTGGTAGTGACCGACAAATCGAACATTGACTGCTGAAGGACACCACCGTCTTTTACACCTTCCGCATCATTAACTAAAACAATGCGGACATCCGCTGTTATTACACTTAATGAATTTACAGCTAAAAAATCAATATGAATAATTTCTCTTGTAATCGGATCAACTTCATAATTTCTCACAATGGCCTGCTGTCTTTTTCCGTCAACATCAATGGTAAATATACCATTTTTACCAATTTCATTGAATTGTTTTTTGAAATCCAATTTCTCAACTGAAATCGGTGCATTACTTACATTTTTTCCATATAAGATTGCCGGAATATTTCCGTTTTCCCGCAATGAATTCAGAGTAGCTCTCGTTTCTTTTGATCTTTCTTGTGCATATAAAACTGCTTCCATTGTTTTGGACACCTCTTTTTTTCGTTCAAATCTACAATTATAATATGTCCAAAACTTGGTATTAATAATCAAACGATCGCCAATCATATGTCTAATGCATTAACTTATAGGATTAAAACAAATCACTTACCGAGCGGTGTTCAAATACCCGTACAATTGCTTCACCTATTAAAGGGGCAACAGATAATTGTTTAATTTTTTCTATCCTTTTTTCCTCACTTAAAGGAATGGAGTTGGTTATAACAAGTTCTTTTATTTTGGAATGTGCAATCCGTTCAATTGCCGGCCCGGATAAAACCGGATGTGTACAACAAGCATAAACTTCACAAGCACCTTGTTCAACGAGTGCATTTGCCGCAAGTGTAATCGTACCGGCTGTATCGATAATATCATCAATGATTATAGCTGTTTTCCCTTCAATATTCCCGATAATATTCATTACTTCTGCTACATTTGGTCTTGGACGCCGTTTATCGATAATTGCAATCGGCGCTTTTAGACGATCGGCCATTTTTCGTGCACGGACAACACCACCGTGATCAGGGGAAACAACGACGATATCGTCAAAATTTTTATTTTCAAAGTACTCAGCTAAAATAGGTACACCCATTAAATGGTCAATTGGAATGTCAAAAAACCCTTGAATTTGAGGAGCGTGCAAATCCAAAGTAATCATGCGGGAAGTTCCGGCAGTTTCTAATAAATTTGCAACAAGTTTAGCAGTAATTGGTTCCCGGGACCGAGCCTTTCTATCTTGGCGTGCATACCCGTAATAAGGCATAACTACATTGATTTTTCTTGCAGAAGCTCTTTTTAACGCATCAATCATGATCAATAATTCCATTAAATGTTCATTAACCGGATTACTTGTCGATTGAACAACAAAAACATCACAACCGCGAATACTTTCTTCAATATTGATTTGAACTTCTCCGTCGCTAAAACGGTTAACAGTACATTTTCCAAGACTGACCCCAATCTCTTCGGCAATTTCACTTGCCAACTCCCGATTGGAATTTAACGAAAATAATTTCAACTTTTTATCTGGGTACTGGTTAGACATGATGAACCTCCTGGTTAACCTTTTTTCATTCGATTTTTCACATAATTTTCCTTATTAACTTGCCGTGCGCGGGCAATGGATAACGAATCTCCCGGTACATTGTCCGTTATTGTTGAACCGGCTGCTACATATGCACCCTCACCGATTTCTACCGGAGCAACTAAGTTCGAGTTGCATCCGATGAACGCACCATCTTTTATGATTGTTTTAAATTTATTTACACCATCATAATTAACAGTAATTGAGCCACATCCGATATTTACATTGCTGCCTACATTAGCATCACCTATATAGGATAAATGTGACGCTTTACTTTTTCTACCAAATTCCGTCTTTTTAATTTCGACAAAGTTGCCGATACGAACTTCATCATGAATAAGAGATTGCGGTCTGATATGTGCAAATGGACCGATTTGAACGTCTGAACCAATCTTGCTGTCATGTGTGACCGATTGACGAATCGACGTCCGATTGCCAATATCGCAGTTTAATATTTCAGAATTAGGACCGATGATGCAATCTGTACCAATAACCGTATTCCCTTTCACCATTGTGCCGGGATATATGACTGTATCCTGACCGATTACTACCGTTGCATCGATATAAGTTTGCTCCGGATCAATAATGGTTACACCGTTACGCATATGTTTTTCATTGATTCTTTGTTGCATAATTTTACCTGCCTGAGCTAAAGCTACTCGATCGTTGATACCAAATATTTCGGTAAAATCATTTGTTGTAAAAGCTGTTACCGTTTGTCCCGCGTCTTTTAAAATTCCAATAACATCCGGCAAATAATATTCATTTTGTGCATTATTATTTGTCACTTTTTGTAAAGCATGAAATAAGGATGCATTATCAAAGCAATAGGTTCCTGCATTTATTTCCTTTACTGCTTTTTCCTCATCGGACGCATCTTTATGCTCGACAATTTTTTCCACATACCCTTGCTCGTTTCTAATAACACGACCATAACCGGTGGGATCTTCTGCAACTGCAGTAAGAATTGTTGCCTTTGAATGATTGTTGATATGGTAGTCAATCATCGCTTTGATCGTGTCAGCTTTCAACAAAGGCGTGTCACCACAAACGACAAGAGTAAGACCTTCTTTATCCTGCAATAAATCCCTTGCTTGCATAACAGCATGTGCCGTACCTAATTGTTGTTCTTGTAAGACAAATTCCGAGTCATCTTTTAATTCATTTTTGACCTCATCTGCACCATGGCCGACAACCGTAATGATTTGGTCAGCACCTATTTGTTTCAATTCATCAATGACATGCCTAACCATTGGTTTCCCACAAACAGGATGCAATACTTTATAAAGTTTTGATTTCATTCGGGTTCCTTGACCTGCTGCTAAAACTATTACATACTTCTTGGACATATGCACCCTCCACTTTTACCTTTTTATCCACTATTGAATATATCTCAATCAAGACCATATTTCAAGGAAGGATTTGCTTGAAAATATTGCAAAACTTCAACGAGCGGCTCGATCATCGAGTAATGAAAAAGAACACAAACTACCTATGACACATCCTTATGGAACACTTGGATAGTCGTATCGTAACCTCCCAAATCAACAGGGATCGGTCATTTTCTATCCATCTGTGCAATTGCCAATCTTTAAAACTTCAAGTATAGGTCTTTTCGTGACCTTAGTGAATGAATAAACAGGATATGTTTTGGTAATGATTGGAAGCCTAATAAGCGGGAAACAAAAAAAGAGCCTTACACACTTGTAGGCTCTCGGTTGTTATTTTTTTCAGGATGCCCCGGCTTCTTCCAACTCTACTTCTACTTCTCCTAAACGATGGTACTCAGATAACACCGCTTCTTGTATCTTTCCTCTTGTAGTAGAGTTGATCGGATGGGCAATATCTCTAAATTCACCGTCCGGCGTACGCTTGCTTGGCATAGCAACAAACAATCCGTTATTGCCGTCAATAACACGGATATCATGGACGACAAATTCATTATCCAATGTAATTGAAGCAATCGCCTTCATTCTCCCGTCCGTATTCACTCTCCGTAATCGTACATCTGTTACTTCCATTCGTTTCACCACCTTAAAGTAGACTTAATAATAGATTCTACAAATTTTTTTAGATTCCTTCTTAAACTAAGGAAATTTTTTTAATTTTTTATGTAAATTCAACTATAACATCCTTATGATAAATAAATTTAATTTTTTATAAAAATAACAGCAATAAAGTGAAGCCGTTTGTTAGTTGAATACATCCGGATGCATGTGGGAATTCCCTTTCCCACAAATCTTGCCGCTAAGCGCGGAATCAAATTTATTTAGTAAAGTAATTACCTTCATGTACAGAAATTCTTTTTTCCTGTACATCGACATTTGATAATTTGACAATCGATATGTACTGATCAACCAGTCGATCTTCCACCTCTTCTGATTCAACAAGAACAGCAATACCGGCATAACTCGCTTGAAATTCATCCAACAAACTAATCATCCCGCGTATGGTCCCGCCGGCTTTCATGAAATCATCGACGATTAACACCCGAGAACCCTCTTTCAAACTCTTTTTCGCCAAAAGCATTGTCTGGATTCTCTTACTTGATCCTGTTACATAATTGATACTTACCGTTGAGCCTTCTGTTATTTTTGCATCTTTACGAACAATAACGACCGGGACATTTAAAAATCTTGCGGTTGCATATGCTAATGGAATCCCTTTAGTCGCTACAGTCATAACCGCATCAATTGGTTCATCACAGAATTTTGATGCAAACATCCGCCCCACTTGATCCATAATCATTGGGTTGCCGACTATATCAGCCAAATATAAGTAACCGCCGGGTAAAAGACGATCAGGTTCTGCAATTAACTGGCATAAATCAGCAACAAAAGGTTTTACCAGGTCTTGTTTCACTTTTACATAATACTTAACTCCTCCGCTTGCTCCCGGAATCGTCACCAGTTTCCCGATTCCTTGTAGAGCAAATATTTCCTTTAGTATGGTTAAATCCTCACTTATCGATGACTTCGCCGCTTGATACCTTTCAGAAAAAAAAGTTAATGAGATCAAGTCTCTTGGATGGTTTAACAGATAATTCGTCATGTCAATTAGTCGTTCACTTCTTTTCCAACTCATATGTTCACCTCCATAAATCCGAATAATAATATAAATATGATATACTAATATTCGTATTTTATCAAGATACCCAAAATATATCAGGGTACCAAATTCTCTTTAACTGAATTCATTTCGTTTACCTAATAACCGTACAGCATAAACTTGATGACAATAACCCCTCAGTCCATTATAAAGTCTCTGCATTCTGGAATCGTGCTGGACAAGAGCAAATACGGTTGGTCCGCTCCCACTCATTAATACCGCATCCGCACCAAACCTTTTCATATCGTCTTTCAAATGTTTTACTTTCGGAAAATATTTGAATGTCACTGATTCAAGAACATTGCTTAGATTGGCGCATATTCCACGGTAATCACCTTGATAGATTGCATCTACCATTGCTTTTGTATTCGGATGAATGACTTCATTTAGATTCAGATGTTCGTAAACTTCCGCCGTGGAAACACCTATTGCCGGTTTTGCCAAGACGACCCAACAATTAGGCGGCGGCGGTAACGGGGTTATGATTTCTCCCCTTCCTTTTGCTAATGCCGTTCCACCATAGACACAAAATGAAACATCTGAACCAATTTCCGCCCCGAGTTCGGCCAGTTCATCCAAAGTAAGTCTTAAATCCCATAGTTTATTCATCCCTCTCAGAACAGCAGCTGCATCACTGCTTCCCCCGGCAAGTCCGGCTGCAACAGGGATGTTTTTCTCAATCGTAATGGAAGCACCGGACTTTATATTAAAGCGATCCTTTAATAAATTTGCCGCCTTATATGCCAAGTTTCGATCATCGTCGGGAACAAACCGAGTTTGCGAATGAATAACAATCCGATCATCATTAAGTAACTCAAGTTCCAGGCGATCAGCTAAATCAACGGTTGTCATGACCATTTCCAATTCATGATATCCATCAGTACGCTTGTAGAGGACATCCAACGAGAGGTTTATTTTTGCTGGAGCTTTTACAAGAAGTTTCAACACGTCCACCTACTTTTAAACATTATGTATAATTTTGTATTATTTTACCATATAACAGCAAAAGAAACGAATCGTGTTAAGGGGGAAGTATTTAATGATTATTTTTTCAAGTGAAATACTTCACTAAACCCGGGAAATATTTTCCTCATACGAAGGGCATATAAAAATCCGAGGATAAGACCTCGGATGTTGTCACAGTAAATTTTGTTGTTCATATGGTGGACTTTGAAGAATTACTGCCGATTTTTCATCTGCTCTTCCGCAATCTCTATGGCACGTTTTACCATATTTCCTGCATCTCTTGCCCGAATGCCGCCCCATCCTTCTTTTTCAACGACATCGTAGAAACCAAGCTCTTTGGCCAATTCTACTTTCATTTCTTCAGACATGATTCCTCTTCTCCTACCCACAACGACAACCCCTCTCATACTGTGACATGTATAGTTTAATCTGAAATACATTTAGCATACCCGGTAATAACAACCGAGCATTCCAAATAAAAACAAATAAAGAAAAATCGGCGACTGCCGAGCATCCAGGCGACGGCAGAGCCGCAAGAGCACTTATGCTTAATTCTTAAAATTTCCAACTACGTCAAATTCGCTTCTTTGCTGGAAAATTATACATTCTTAACGTATAAAAAAGGCAGTAACCCAAAGGTAACTGCCTACTATACTAACTCTTGCTTGTCTTCATAAAATGTAAGTTGTACAGTCTGTGTTAAAATATCCGCATAACTGTAAGATACTCGTTCAAATGAATTCTCATCTTGATCTAATTCAATAACAAAAACGGCTGGATATGTTTCAGCTAATACACCTGTTCGTTCAATCGTTTTTTTTCGTCCACCGTTAGCTTTTAACATAAGACGTTTCCCTAAATTTCCATCAAGACTTTTTTTAATATCTGACAATGTTCTTGGCATATCTTCTACACCTCACTAAGCTTTATGATAACAAATTTACAGGTTTTTGTCAAGGATAAAACTAAAATTATATCAAGGATAAAAAATGTTTGTCAATAACTTTTATGTCATTTTTCAACTTTTTTCGACACCATTATTCTTACCGATTTTTCATAATTTTATGTACCCATTGTTCATTAATTTCACTAAAGAAAAAATTTTTTTACAGTAACGGAGATCAGATAATTCCAGTCATTCATTTCGAAAGGATAAAGTGAGATTTCAATCAACGGGGAAATCCTTATCCCCACTGAGTGTAAAAAATTCCCTCAAATGTATGAGGGAATTCTCTCCCGCCTATCTTCCTCATTGATTTCATTCTTGAGGTAGGCATTTTAACCAGCCGTTATGAGTGGGATAAAACAACGGATTTAGTCAAATTTTGGATGATATGGCATCCCCATTCTTAAGACACCTTTTGTTTCAATCCCACCGACACCTTTTTCCCCGGTAATGGTGTTCCGTAATATTTCCCATACATGGACACGCTCCGTAAACGGGGTATAACTTAACTTTGAAACGATATAGACGGGATCTAAAGCATGGATATTTACCCTTGCCGGCGAACTCGCAAAATTAGCTCCGGCTGCAATTAACGATTCAAAATGTGATTGACACGCACCGGCAAAAATAATTAATTGATCTAAATTTGGATATTTATTTCTTATTTTATTCACTGTCAGGACAAAGTCTTTTGAATGACGATACGAATTAATATCACTTTTTTTACCTTTTTGCTGAGAATACGCATCATGACCCGTAATAACCAATATATCAGGTCGAAACTCATCGACCCATTGGGGGACTTGATCAGGCATATTTTTTTCATCACAGTAAAAACCTGAAACCGGAACACCAATTTTCCGATACATCGCTAAACATTTTTTTAAGTAATTTGGATCTCCATCGACATGTAACACTCTTCCGGGAATTTGAAACAATTGAAAGTCCGTATTATAACCAAGCGAGGTTTCATACTCCTGTTTTTCAAGAACAGCTTGATAATCTTGGCGAAATAAGTATAAGGATTGCTCTTCCAATTCACGGAACGGGGCCAAAAGTTCATTTTTCATACGGGTATCAAGGACGATTAAGTCCTCAATCGGTGCATCGGCAATTAGTCGAATATCCTCTCCATATAAGAGCGCAAAAGTACGACCTCGCTCCTCATATACTCGGATTACCCGAAACGGAATATCACATTTATATGATTTTCTACCCACGATTTGATTGATTTTTATCCCATGGCCTTCACTCCATGTCTTAAAATAAAAAGGCTTTTATAAGATATGCAAACAAAAACCACAGGGTGTATGAATATTTAGCAGGACGATAAATTCACTCAAAACTGTTTTTGTCCCTTATCCTGAAACCTTAAATTACCAACTACGTCTTATTGGCAACCTCGTTGAAACTTGAGCTTAACGTAAAAAAGGTTGCCGTTTTTCATTTTTTCCCGGCAACCTGACCATTTTAATATTATGCAAAATATGGAAGTAGTCCATCACTTAATTTTGCAAATTCTTCAATTGTTAAAGTTTCCCCTCTTCTCGTCGGATCAATCTCTGCCTTTTCTAATGCAGCCATAATCCGCTCCTTTTTCTCTTTGCCATTTTCAAGCTGGCTAACCAAATTATTTAAAATTGTCTTCCTTCTCTGGGCAAAACTGAATTTGACAATGTTGAAGAAGAATTGTTCATCCTTGACAGCGACAACAGGCTGATCTCTTTTTGTTAATTTCACAACCGCCGAATCCACATTTGGTTGCGGAATAAAAACCGTTTTTGGTACATTCATGACAATTTCAGCCGTTGTATAATATTGAATGGCTATTGTTAAAGAGCCGTAATCTTTTGTTCCAGGCTTTGCAGTGATTCGGCTGCCTACCTCTTTTTGCATCATTATGACCATGGACCGGAATGGCAAATGATCCTCTAGACATTTCATAATAATCGGCGTTGTAACATAATACGGGAGATTGGCAACAATAGCAATATCCTTCACCTCTTGAAGATAGGTTTCAATTGCTTGATGAACATCGGCCTTCAGGAAATCTTGGTGAACAACTGAGACATGGGGATATGGCGACAACGTATCTTCTAAGATCAGAAGTAATCTCTGGTCAATCTCAAAAGCAAGTACTTTTTTACATCTTTTAGCCAATTGTTCTGTAAGGGCACCTATTCCTGCACCAATTTCAATGACCCCGCTCTCCGAAGTAATTTCAGCATGGTCTACAATATTATTTAAAATATTTGTATCGATTAAAAAATTTTGCCCAAGGCTCTTTTTAAAAGTAAATCCGTACTTTTCCAGGATTGCCCTCGTTCGTAGTGGTGTGGCGATATCTCTATCCATTTTGTTCCTCCTGAAAAATTTTATTGATCGCTTCTAAAAATAACTCTCTTGATATTTGAAACATGTTTAGTCGCTTATGCAATTGCTTTCCATTTGTATATCCAATTTTTAGAAGCTCCCCTAATCTTTCCCTTCTCCATTTTGAAGATGCATCCCCAATGAGACGATAGTAAACTAAGTCTTCTTTTGTAATTTTCTCTTCGGGCTCTATTTCCATCCGATGAGCATCTTTCAAAGCAGTACGGATCGCTTCCGGGGAGGCATGTTCTACACCAATCCCTCTTCCTAATTTATCTCTTGCTTCATGTTTTGGTAAAAAAGCATGTTTACAATTTGGTATGCGATCAGTAATGGTTTTTCTTATTTTCTCACCCGGGAAATCAGGGTCGGTAAAAATAATGACTCCGCGTTTTTCCGCAGCCAATTCGATTTTTCTCAAAGTTTCCTCATTTATTGCAGAACCATTCGTTTCAATTGTATCCGCATCAATCGCCCGTTTAATGGCAACAGTGTCATCTTTTCCTTCAACAACAATAATTTCCTTTATTTTCATAATTCCTCCATTGTTAACCTCATATAAATATCGCAATTTCTATTATGATATTTTTCCATAGAAAAGTAAAACGCAGAGGGAGTGTTCCCTCTGCCTAACTATTGAAGAATTTTAATTTTTACGGTCCTTTGCCCCCAACGGTACGCATCGCTTTGTGAGGCAAAAAAGACATCAATTTTATTCCCTTTAATACGAGTCCCGGTATCGGCAGCTATCGCATAACCATACCCCTCCACGTATACTTTTGTCCCTAAAGGAATGACGCTCGGATCGACAGCAATAATTTTTGCCCCCGGGTTTGCATGAAGATCAATCCCCGTTGCTGTTTTTCCGGAACAACCGTTACAGGAAGCAGTATAGGCGGTGGAACTAACATAAAACTCTTTCCCTGTCTCCGTACCGCGGGAAACCAGTTGTGTCATTTCCTTTGTCCCAACTGCGACAATTTTATCTGTTGCATTTTCCATCACATTTTCACTAATTAATGTTTTGGAAACCTCTTGCCCGTTTTCTAAAATAACCTCATATGTCTTTTGCACTTTGCCGGTTTTTCCCTCTTGAACAACTTGCTGTTTCCCGGATTCTAAGTTGCTGTCCTTTTGTGTAACGGTAGCAAACTCAAGTGGTTCTTCCACTACATCGGTGACCTTTTCAACCCTGACGATGTTTATAGGAACATTTTCCCCAATCATTTGATCTAAACCTGGTTCAACACGATCAAGTTCATTTAGTTTAATTCCTTGTTGTTCTAAAAAGTCAGCGACCGTAGTCGAAGTAGACCATACCGTCCGCTCTTCTCCTCCATCGTTTACGACAACTTGAAAAGCTGTATCTAAATTAATTAATAAACCTTGTTTTATTTTCGCTTCGAGCGGAATACTTAATTGATCCTGTTCTTTAATAGCAATTTCACTTTCTGCCAAAAACTCCTTCACCGTTTTTCTTGTAGTCCATACCTTCTTCTCTTCTCCATTAAGTTTTAATATCACCATATATGCAGGTTTCCAAACAATTTGCATATTGTCTTTTACTTTTGCATTGACAGATGGTGATAGATAGTCTTGTTTTTTGTAATTGATTTTTAATTCACCTAATAACTCATGAACCGTTTCTGCATGTGTCTTTATCTCTTTCTTATTGCCGTTTAACGTCAAGGAAACATTTTTCTTCGTTCCTTGGTAAATGAAAAGACCTGTTAGTGAGGCGATGACTAAGAAACTAGCAATTAAAATCAATGCTTTATTTCTTCTAAAAATGTTGGTGTACAGGTCCTTCATTTTCGTAAATTTCATGCATGAACCTCCTTTTCTGGGGTGCGTACCTTACAAGAGAATTAATTTGAGAAGGGATGGCTACTACTATATAAAT
Source organism: Caldibacillus sp. 210928-DFI.2.18 (assembly GCF_020554505.1). Classification (NCBI taxonomy): domain Bacteria; kingdom Bacillati; phylum Bacillota; class Bacilli; order Caryophanales; family Bacillaceae; genus Caldibacillus; species Caldibacillus sp. 210928-DFI.2.18. The sequence goes on along the minus strand of NZ_JAJCHL010000005.1, from coordinate 21,588 downwards.
CTATGTTCCACATTATTGCATATATTCCTACTTTCAAAAAGAAAATCTTATCGACACAGTTTTTCTTTTTGATAGGGGATTGTGGCAAATTTGATGAAAATTTGTCTAAACCCCTTTGCTTTTGTCACTCTATGCCGAAAAGTAATTTCGCATTTTTCGTTGTTGCTTCTGCCAATTCTTTAAAAGGAACCCCTTTTATATCAGCAATTTGCTCGGCTACTAGTTTGACATATGCCGGCTCATTTCTTTTTCCTCTGTATGGGTGTGGAGCCAAATACGGGCAATCCGTTTCAATTAATATTCTATCGAGCGGAACCTCTTTCGCCACTGCTTTCGGCCTTTTTGAATTTTTGAATGTAACAGGACCACCTAATGAAATATAAAAATTCATCTTCATGCATTCTCTTGCCGTCTCTACACTGCCGCTGAAACAGTGCATAATCCCGCCGACTTCTTCCGCATGCTCTTCTTTTAATATCGTAACCGTATCTTCCATTGCATCCCTCGTATGAATTGCGATCGGAAGACGTAATTTTTTCGCCAATCGGATTTGTTCCCGAAATAATCTTTGCTGAACATCTTTTGGTGATTTATCCCAATGATAATCGAGACCAATTTCTCCATAAGCAACGATTTTGGGATGTTTGCATAATTGTTCAATCCATTGTAAATCTTCCTCGGTGCAATCGACAGCATCAACCGGATGCCAGCCGATACACCCATATATATGGTCATATTTCTCAACTAGTTCCATTGTCCTTTCAATCGTCGGGCGATCGAAGCCAACAACCACGATGTCGGAAACCCCGGCATTACCGGCTCTTTCAATTACTTCTTCCAAATCATCTCTATAATCATCTGCATTTAAATGAGCATGTGTATCAAACAACATCATTAATTCTCCTTTAATATATTGGATGGCCTGTAATCAAGAACCATCAATTCCATTATTTCTCAGCAAATCAGCAGGGTCATGTATTAAAGAAGAATGAAGTCCTTTTTTGTCCGTTATAACCTTAACATAGAATTGTTTCAAATATGTAACAGATTCTTTTTAATTTAGGCACAAAGGGATTTCATTCCGACCCTTATCCAAGTATCTCCGTTAAGTAAAAAAAATAAAAAACCTTTCAAAAAAAGGATTATACCGCTGTTTTCGGGGAGTTTTTGTTCTTTGGACTGTCAAAATCAGGATTAAATATAACCCCCAAGTAAGGAGTTGTGTATATACAAAAAATTCCTTATTTTACAGGTGAAGAGGTTATAAATGTTCCAAACGTTTTCTTTTCTATTGTAAACATTTTTGCTAAAATTAAGTTATTGGTTAAAGAATTTAAATTGGGGGAATGATCTACCATGCTTTTGATTTTTGGTAAGTTTATCTTGTTTTATTTGTTAGGTACAATTGCATTCGCCCTCTATAAAGTAATGTACTACAGTATCAGCAAAAAATTGATTACAAAAACGGTTGAGGGTACAAAACTATATTGGGCTTTGAATCTCTTTGTTAAAGACGGGAAAAAACTGGATGATAGTGATTACTTTACTATAGCTGTTTTTGCGGTTTTATGTACGATTTATTTATAAAAGGCTCCTAGAATATTTCCAGGAGCCTTTTTTATTTCGTGGGATATCCATTATTTTCACAGAAGTTTTTAATCTTCTCATGTTTTTTTGAAAACTTTTTGCATGCTTCTTTGATCCCATATGTATAAATGTCTTCTAAAAACTTTTTAGCAACACCAGCCAATCCCAAAGCTGTTAATACAGCAATTAGATCTTGCAGTGAAATATATACAAGCCAAGGTAACGCAGGCGCAATCATAGGTTTGATTTGTTTATCGCCTTTTATCGGAATTTGTTTCCCACTCTCTAAAAATTTCACTTGTTCTACTGGTAAGTTTTCAAAAAATATCGCCATATTTGTTACCTGTTCTACAGAAAAACCAATTTGGAGTGCTTTTTGACGGTCTACAGAATACGTAAAATCATTATTAAGTTTCAATGCTTCTTTTACAAACTTTTTCGCTTTTTCTATGTCTTTTTCATCAACATTTTGCACGACATTGCTAACTTCTTGATGATTAATCAAACTTTCTGTTGAATTTTTTGCCTGAGCTGTAGCCGCTGGCATAGTTAGTACTACTGAGGTTAGGAGTGCAAACACTGAAAGAATAATTATCACCCTAGCCTTCATACTTTTCATACCAAAAACAACCTCCTATAGTTTATTCTATTTACAAGTTATATATTAACATATAAACCAACTATAAGTAAGTATTTTTTTGATAATTTTATAAATTTAGTTTTCTTATATAATAAAAGATTAGTATAAGTATTGTTTCGGTATTGTTTCAGTATTGTTTCGGTATTGTTTCGGTATTGTTTCAATATTTTTTTAATATAGTTTTAATTTTCGTTTTTGGTCCGTAAATTCCGTTTATATTGCACGCACATCAGCTGAAATTGTCTACTTAATCTTCTTTCTTCCGTCCGTAATAGCTATTTATGCCGTTATTATTTGTCCCTGTATCCGGGAAATAAAAAGTACAGCCAGTGCGCACCTCCTATACTTCGGAAAACCGTCACTTCTCAACGACTTGTTTGCCTTAAAAATGCCAGAAGAGAGGATGTGGGAAGAATTTTGTTGCTTGTTGTTGCCTGCTTCATTAATAGCCCCACTATTGCCAATGCCTTTACTTTATTTTGTCCATATATTCTATCCATTTCGATACCAAGTTTCTTTTGCAGTGCTTTAAAGCCTTGTATCGACTTATTGGAATACGATCCTTCGCAGTGAGAAAGCTGAACATCCACTCGTCAAATATGCTACGGTATAGAAAAACTTTGAATTTTTCCCTTGAATTAACATCGCACGAAGAGAAAGTGAAAGTTTTTTAGAGAGGGGGAAGTTAGTTTTTCAGTCGCTGGCACTCTGATTTATATAATAAAACTAACTCAAAGTTAATTACTTGTATTTTATACTATATTATAATGATAAGAAGGCGACCCCACTTACGTCATCTCACTTAAGTCAAAAAAAAACTGCCCGAGTATTATCATTCCCCAAAAAAGCGGGGACATGAATTGTTCAAAAGTTCAGGCAGCTTTTTTATAAATTATATTTTTTTTACGATTACTTCACTTTCGCACCAATTGGTAGTTTTTCATCAACGGTTGCCAAGGAAAGAATACCGTCTTTTTCACCGGCTAAAATCATTCCTTGTGATAATTCGCCACGTAATTTCACCGGTTTTAAATTCGTAATACAAATGACTTTTTTGCCAACCAGATCTTCCGGTTTGTAAAATTCAGCGATTCCTGAAACCACTTGCCGTTTCTCATAGCCTAAATCAAGTTGCAGTTTCAGTAATTTATTTGCCTTTTTCACCGGTTCACAAGCAATAACTTTTGCCACACGAAGATCTATTTTTGCAAAATCATCAATCGCAATTTCCGGTAAAGTTTCCGGTTTTTCTACCTCTTCCTGCTTCGGTGCTGCCCCTTTCATTTGCTCCTGAATATACGCTACTTCTTTGGCATGCTCCAAACGCGGGAAGATTGGTTCAGCTTTTTTCACCTTTGTACCTGCCGGAATTTGACCGAACTCTTTTAAGCTATCCCAAGATTGTAAATGTTCATCTTGAATGTTCAATTGGGCAAACATTTTCTTTGGTGCCTGCGTAATGAATGGTTGTAATAAAACCGCAACTCTACGCAATGTTTCAGCCAGGTGAGCCAGCACACTTTTTAGTTCTTCCTGTTTTGTTTCATCTTTTGCTAACTTCCATGGCATCGTTTCATCAATAAATTTATTGGCGCGACCAATCATTTGCCAAACAGATGATAGAGCAACGGAGAATTCCATATTTTCCATCGCTTCTTCATAATTCCGAATTCCGTCGATGTTGGCTTGCAGTAATGACTTTTCAAATTCAGTCGTTGAACCTTGATAGGCAGGAATCGTCCCATCAAAATATTGCGAGATCATGGCAATTGTCCGATTCAATAGATTTCCCAGATCATTTGCCAAATCATAATTTATCCGATTAATAAAGTCTTCCGGTGTAAATACGCCGTCGCTGCCGAAACTGACTTCACGCATTAAATAATAGCGTACGGCATCTAATCCGTAACGGTCCACTAACATATCCGGATAAACAACATTCCCTTTTGATTTTGACATTTTTCCGTCTTTCATTAATAACCAACCGTGTCCAAATACCTTTTTCGGCAACGGTAATCCCAATGCCATCAACATAATCGGCCAATAAATCGTATGGAAACGGACAATTTCTTTCCCCACCATATGAACATCTGCAGGCCAATATTTTTTAAAATTAGAATCATCATCAGAGCCATACCCAAGAGCGGTAATATAGTTGGCTAACGCATCAATCCATACGTAGACAACATGTTTCGGGTTGCTTTTTACCGGAATTCCCCATTTGAAAGATGTTCGGGAAACAGCCAAATCTTCTAAACCGGGTTTAATAAAGTTATTAATCATTTCATTTTTTCTTGAAGCCGGTTGAATAAAATCAGGGTGCTCTTCATAATATTGTAATAGACGATCGGCATACTTACTCATTTTAAAGAAATAGGACTCTTCTTTGACAAGTTCTACTTCATGACCACTCGGTGCCTTTCCGCCAATTACTTTGCCGTTTTCATCCCGATAAACTTCAGCTAATTGTGTTTCGGTAAAATATTCTTCATCAGAAACTGAATACCAACCTTCATATTCCCCTAAGTAGATATCTCCTTGGGCCAAAAGTTGTTCAAAAATTTGTTGAACCGCTTTTACATGCTCCTCATCTGTTGTTCGTATAAATTTTGTGTTTGAAATATCCAAGCGTTTCCATAAATCTTGCATATCTTTTGCCATTCCGTCTACGTATGCTTGTGGTGTAATCCCTAATTCATTCGCTTTCTTTTCAATCTTTTGTCCATGTTCATCTGAACCGGTTAAATAAAATACATCATATCCCCGCATCCGTTTATAGCGTGCAACGACATCACAAGCAATCGTTGAGTAGGCATTTCCGATATGTAATTTGCCGCTCGGGTAATAAATAGGTGTTGTAATATAAAATGTTTTCTTTTCAGCCATTTATGTATCTCCTCACTTCTTGAAATAAAGAAAAGCGCAAGTACTGTTTTCATAGCTTCTCTTTTGGAACCCGGACAACCAGATAATCAAACCTTGTCCAAAGTTTTTGACCAGTATTTTATATTTTCTAATACTGTAAAGAAAACGCCCTCAGGTTGCGGCCGAGAGCTAAATAAAATTTTATCATTGGTATTTTAGATGAATGATAATCTTATCTTAACCGCTTATATGAAAAAAATATACATAAAAAACGGAAAAAGTGCAACTAATCGTTAATTCTCATATATATTTGTTTGCTATTGAGCATATATAGTCATAACAAAAGCAAGCTGGTAAAAAAACTGTTGCTTCCATTCTATCATATAACAGCCTTTTTATTGACGCTATTTACAAGGATTGGTAAAATTATAGGAAATAGGGTACATTGCTGAAAATTTATTGGAAAATGATAAATGACTACTTTTCGAGAGGGGAAATATTATGAAATCGACAGGGATTGTTAGAAAGGTTGATGAACTGGGTCGTGTTGTCATTCCAATCGAATTACGTCGGATGTTAGGTATTAGTGAAAATGATTCATTAGAAATCTATGTTGAGAATGATAATATCGTTCTGAAAAAATATAAACCCAATAAGACCTGTATGATAACAGGTGAAATCTCAGATGAAAATCATGTGTTGGCCGACGGTAAAATTGTTTTAAGTCGAAACGGTGCAGAAAAATTGATTAACGAAATTAAACGTTCATTTGAATTAGATAAATAGATAGGGAAAAATTTTGGCGTCCGAGACTTTTGGCAACTCGTGATGCGAAATCAACAAAAATATAAAATTTTTTGGGCTGTGATATCCCAACTGTGCCTATAATTAACAAAACTTCCTTCTCAGTCGAATTCGCATCCTTTTCTGAAAATTATTGTTTAAAGAAAACTCGGCGACTGCCGAGCCTTTAGGCGATGGCAAAGCCGCAAGATCACTTATACTTAATTCTTAAAATTTCCCACTACGTCGAATTCGCTTCTTTGCTGGAAATTTATACTTTCTTAACGTATAAACTAAAAGGCCCGGTAAAATCGCCCTTTTTTCTGTCCCTCATTTCCTCTCTTTTTAACATGTCATTCCATGAAATTGTTTCTGTCACTCTTCTCCACCTTTTTTACATGGTATAAATGATAAACATCCCTTTTCTGCAACCCGCGATCTTTTGCTGCTTTTTTTATTGCTTCTTTGGACGGGTCCCCCAAATTTATGTAATAGTCTACATGTTCAATAACATCCATTGAATGCCAAAATATATCTTCCTGTGAGTTTGTGCCTGTTTCCGGGTTTCCTTCAACAACAATACAAAACTCACCACGTATTTCATTCTTGTTTACCCAATCAACCAGTTCTGCAAGAGAACCACGAATAAACTCCTCATACTTTTTTGTAAGTTCCCGACAAATAGCCGCTTGTCTTTTCCCAAAAACTTCATACAATGCTTGAACGGTTTCTGTTAACCGATGGGGTGCCTCATAAAAAATAAGTGTTGCATCCATAGCTTTTAATTTTTTTAATTCATCGTCCCGCTCCTTTTTCTTTCTCGATAAAAAGCCATAAAAATAAAAGGGTTGAGGACGAATTCCGGAAGCGGTTAAGGCGGTTAATGCAGCATTGGCCCCCGGTATGGAGACAACCGGTATTCCTTTGTTCACGGCTTGATGGACCAATTCATAACCCGGGTCCGAAATAGCCGGCATTCCTGCATCACTAACCAAAGCGACCGTTTTCCCTTCCAGTAATTGCTCAATGAGGTACTTACCGCTCGACTCTTTATTATGCTCATGATAGCTTGTTAAATTTGTTGGAATGTCAAAATAATTCATTAATTTCTTTGTGTTCCTCGTATCTTCCGCTGCGATTAAGTCGACTTCTTTCAAAATGCGAATGGCTCGAAAGGTCATATCTTCCAAATTTCCAATAGGGGTCGGAACAATATATAATATTCCTTTATCCTTAAGAAAACTTTTTTGTATGTTCACTTGTACAAAACTCCTTCAAAAACGCCTCTTTTTTCTTTCTTGTCAGCTTTTTAAACCGATACTCCGCTTTCATTGCTTCACTTTTTGACCAAAAACATTCAGAATAAATAAGTTTGACCGGTGTCCGGCCCCGGGTATATTTTGCCCCTTTTCCGGCATTATGTTGTTCAATCCGCCGTTTTAAATCAACAGAATAGCCTCCGTAAAAGCTGCCGTCTGCACATTGTAAAACATAAAAATAAAATTTATTTGTCTCCATATAGAATTTTTTTCACTTCTTCCGTATAATCGCCGTTATTTTGATAAACAAACAATGGTGGGAGAATTTTCAAACTTGGTTTTCCATCCTTTATCCCCTCAATTAAAATGGTGTTTGCTTCTTTACCTGATTTTGGATAAACGAATTGCAACCGTTTTGGCTCCAACTTATATTTTTTCATCCATTCCAAAATTTCCAAAAGACGGTCCGGCCGATGAACAAAAGCGGCTTTTCCTCCGGGTTTCACAAGTTGGCTGCTCACTTTCACAACATCTTCTAATGTGCAATATAATTCGTGTCTTGCAATAGCAAAATATTCACTTTCATTGATAATCGTCCGCTCCGTTACAGGAAAGTAAGGGGGATTACAAGTGACGACATCAAATTGGTTGTAACCTAATTTCCCGGGCATCTCTTTCAAATCACCATGAATGATTTGAATTTTATGATCGAGCTTGTTATATTCTATGCTTCTTTTTGCCATATCATATAATCTTTCTTGAATTTCTACCCCTGTAATATTTGCCTTTGTTCTCGTGCTTATCAAAAGGGGAATAACACCGTTTCCTGTGCAAAGGTCGATAATATTCCCTTTTTGGATAGGCAAATAAGCAAATTTCGCCAATAATACCGCATCTAAAGAGAAGGCAAATACCGACGGGCTTTGAATAATCCGTAAATCTTCAGCCAGCAAATAATCGAGACGCTCATCTTCACGTAAAAAAACCATGCAGTCCTCCAAAAATATGTTTATTAAGCTGTTTTCGTACTTTTTTTGCCGTCTCTAGCAGAAAATGCCATTGACGATATTCAAATCGTTTTGCTATCATCGCTTCCCTTGTGGAGCTAAATAATCCAACGTTTTTAACCAGTATTTTTCTACTTTCTACCCAATGAAAAACCTTCCTTAATTCGGGAAGGCGAAGTTACTACTTTTTATTTAAAAATGATAAACAGAACATGCAATCTCCTTCTTTTCTTAAACTGCCAAATTGTAAATTACATATATGGAATCCTTCATTATACAATCTGGCCAAGTTATCATAACCTTCTCCAATATCCAAGGAGTTTTTTCGATCGGTTTGGTTCTTTTGATTTTCCTCTTTTTCTTGGTTCGCCTCTTTTTGAAAGGCAATTTCTTCCATCCGTTTCCGTAAATGCTCATTTTCTAGTTTCAGTGAGTGATTTTCTTCGATGATTTGAGCCAAATTTTGTTTTAATTCACCTAACTGTTTATATAGTTCCCCGATCCTCTGCTCCATGTTTGACACCGAATCAAACAACTCTTTTTTATTCATTTGGTTCCACCTCGTCAATCCGCGGCTTTAGAAGAAATTACACCTTCTTCAATCATTTCATCCAACGTATATTCAATGACCTTATTTTGCTCCATCAATTCAATTTGAATCACTTGCTCTACCAAATTCAAACCGACCACTTTACCGTTGCCGTGGGAAGTATAAATAAATTCTCCTAAATCCGGTAATTGTTCTTTTGCATTTTCATAGTCATCATTTTCATACTTTAAGCAACACATAAGCCTTCCGCATAAGCCGGAGATCTTCGTTGGATTCAACGATAAATTTTGATCTTTTGCCATTTTAATTGAAACCGGATCGAAGTCACCTAAAAATGTTGAACAGCATAGCATCCTTCCGCACGGTCCAATTCCACCAAGCATTTTTGCCTCATCACGAACACCAATCTGCCTAAGTTCAATCCTCGTTTTGAAGATAGCGGCTAAATCTTTCACAAGTTCACGAAAATCTACTCGACCTTCTGCAGTGAAATAAAAAATAATTTTATTACGATCAAATGTATATTCCACATCAACAAGTTTCATCTCAAGCGAATGCTCTGATATCTTTTGCATACAAATATTGAAAGCTTCCTTTGCCGCACTCCGGTTTTCCTCAACTTGGAGATAATCTTTTTCATCGGCAACACGGAGAACTTTTTTTAAAGGCAGAACAACATCGTCCTCATCAACAAGTTTATTCGCAATCACGACATTTCCAAATTCAATACCTCTTGCTGTTTCGACAACGACAAACTGACCTCTTTCAATGACAATCCCATCCGGGTCAAAGAAATAGATTTTTCCCGCCTTCTTAAAGCGAACACCAACAACATTATACAAAAGCTGATCCCTCCTATAACTTAATCATCAGCTGCTCCATTAACAGTAATCCATTGACATTAGATTGTAATCTCCTTTTTGCGTCCAAAATAAGGGAGATTTGTTCTGTTAACCGATTACCGGATACTTTAAGCGCATTCTTTTGCCATTCAGCGTAATAATCCGGATAGACAACTTCTGTCACTTTTTCTAACTGTATATATAGTAAATCTTTATAGATAAAGAGTAACATGTCCAGACCGACATCGATCTGCTCCCTTGATTTAAACAGCGGCAACCAGTCTGTCTGCAAAAACAGGAGCGTATCCATAATCGTTTGTTTCGTCTTGATTTCATATAATTTTAACACTAAATCTCTGGCTTGTAAAAACCATTGGTCTTGATTCATTTGTAATGCTTCGTCCAGACTGTTTGTTAAATTGGCAAGTAAAGGAGCACGATCCTTCTTAACCCCGTGATTGATTAACGCTTTAATGAGTTCCGGTTTCGGTAATGGATAAAAAGTAATATGTTGGCATCTGGAAAAAATAGTCGGTAATATTTTTTGTATTTGTTCGGTTACTAAAATGGCTGTTGTATTTTGTCCGGGCTCTTCCAGAAATTTTAGTAAGCTATTGGCTGCATTTGTCGTCATTTTATCAGCATGAATAATCATATAAAATTTTCGATTCGACTCTACCGCTTTTTTTGAAAATTCCTGTTGTAAAAAATATATTTGTTCTTTTTTAATTGAATTCCCGTCAGGCTCGACCAAATGGATGTCTGGGTGATTCCCGTGATTGATTCGCTTACATTGGGGGCAGTTTTCACATGGTTTATATCCTTCAAAGGGCTGTTCACAAAATAAAGCTTTTGCGAGTAATAAGCCGATTTCTTTTTTTCCCGTCCCTTTCATCCCTTCAAAAAGGTAAGCATGAGCGATCCGATTTTTTATTATTATTTGTTTGAGCATCTTCATGACGGTTGGTTGGTATTTTTCTAATTCATCCCAAGTCCTTACATTTAAATCACTCATATTTTTCCCTCTTACATTTTTTATGTGGTGCAGTTATTTTTAAAAAATATTTTATAAGTATATCAAGTAATCGGTTGGAGCTGGATTTACTTGTCAATTCATCATGTATATATATTGACAATTAATCCTTTTATTTCCCCGATAATACTTAAAATTTTTATATTTTCCGTTTCCTTTGTTAAAATTTCATCGGTTAACTCGATAATTTTTTTATCTATTTTTTCAATGATTTGCAAAATGCGACTTTGACCTCCGCTGTCCCACGTATTTGATTTCTTTAATCCGATTCCTAAATTGACCGCTTCTTTAATAAAATTTTGGATCAAATTTTTATATTTGGTTAAATCTCGAAAGTTTCGCGATTTTGCTAAACGATCTCCGGCTTTCTCGATTTCTGATAGTAGCGCATGGAGATTTCCTGATTGTAATTTTTCATTCTGCATTTTTATTAGTTCTTGAAAGTTTATGCTTCCTTGCCCTTGAAACTTTATATCTTTTTGAAGCGACTCCGGTGAAAGATGAAGGTTTTGATTAACTTTCAAATTGATTCCCCCTTACAAACGACCCCAAAACGTATTGCCTTCAAAAGGAGGTCACGTACTCAAAATAGAATGAAAGCAACCGGAGTCCCGATTGCCTGATTTTTAATACTGGAAAAATTGTTCAACAGGTAAAACAAATACTGTCGCACCGCCAACTTCTACTTCAACCGGATAAGGAATATACGAATCAGCATTCCCTCCCATCGGTGAAACAGGCGCAACTAATTGATCTCTTGATCTGCAGTTATCCTTAATAATTTGCAGGGCTTTATCAACTCGAATATCTTCCGTACCGATAATAAATGTCGTATTACCCGATTTTAAAAATCCACCCGTTGTCGCCAATTTTGTCACCCGAAAATTATGATCCATTAATGCATTTAATAAACGATTACTATCTTGATCTTGGACGACTGCCAATATTAGTTTCAACTTAATCCCCCCTTGCCTAAAATTCCGGCTGATTCTTACTTCCATTATACCAATAACACATGAAAGAAATAAATATTCTGTTTCCATTTTTACTGTTTCCAGTTATTCCAAAATTGGGCATTAGCCTTAATTATAATTTATGTTTAGAATCCGTTTCTGTTAAAAAATATTTTCCACCGGGATTGTTATCTTTTTACTAACAGTGAAAGAATTAATTTTTTTGCCTCTGTTTTAACCTCTTCAATCGGTCGATCGGCCATAACTTTCTTAATCCTGTCGGGAAACCGATCTAATAATTGCAAATATCCTTCTCTCACCATTTTATGAAACTCCATTGTTTCTAAATCAAGTCGATTCATTTCCCCTTGACGATGTTTTTGAATTCGTTCCAAGCCGATTTCCGGTTCTATATCAAAGTAAATTGTTAAATCAGGCATCGTATTTTCAATGGCAAAATGATTAATCTTCAAAACTTCATCAATGCCAATTTTCCTTGCAAAACCTTGATATACAATTGAAGCATCAATGAATCGATCACATAAAACAATATTTCCTTTTTCTAATGCAGGAATGATTTTTTCTATTAAATGTTGTCTCCTTGCAGCAGCGTAAAGTAACGCCTCTGTCCTCGGGTCCATTTCCGTATGTTTCTTATCTAAAATGATTTGCCGGATTTTTTCAGCAATGGGGCTTCCGCCGGGTTCTCTTGTCTGGACAATTGGATAACCTTCAGCCGCCAATTCTTCCGCGATTATATTTAAAACAGTTGTCTTTCCTGCACCATCAGGACCTTCAACTGTGATGAACGTACCCTTTTCCATATGACTCCTCCACCTATAAAACAAACTATGTTTATATTAATAATTCAAGTATACATCAATAAGGGCAAACATCAATTTTTTGATCAAATTATTTTTATAAAATAAGTGAAACGCTTGGAGATGTTCCAAGCGTTTATTTGATTACAATTAAAGTATAATCTACTATACAGTGAAATCTAAAATTAAGGATTAATCTGCTTTTTTATTTTTCTAAGATAATATTTGTTTTTGACTCACTTTACTTAATTGTTGTAAATAAAATTTATAAAGCGGATGATCCGTATCTGTCTGAACCATCTCTCTTTCACAATCAATACAAATAAATGATGTATATAAATGAAATCCATTTTGCTTCTGTTGCTCACAAATAATACAAGTTTCCCCATTCAGTTTTTCCATCATTCCTCCACCTCCATATATGCATTATGTCCTCTTAACCTAGAAATTATTCAATTTATCATTATGAAATCAATTTTTCTAGCTAATTGTCCGTTATATATATATTTTATGTGGAGAATTGTTTGCCTTATTCAACGCCAGGTAAAAAGGTAAAACAAAAAAGGTCGGATTGGGAAAAAATTTTCGATGAGAATAGGGTTCGCCGACTAAAATGAGTGCATCTCACCAAAAGTGTCTGCGTGAATAGGGTTCGTTGTCAAAAAATTGAACGTTTCCCACATAAAATGAATGTTAGTTGAGTCCATTTCAAAAAATTTTTTCCAAATTTTATTCTTTCATTTAAAGAAAACACGGCGACTGCCGAGCCTTTAGGCGATGGCAAAGCCGCAAGAGCACTTATACTTCATTCTTAAAATTTCCAACTACATCGAATTCGCTTCTTTGCTGGAAATTTATATTTCTTAACGTATAAGAAAAGCGCAGAGCGCCCGCTGAGCGACGTACAAACTGGAGCGCCCCGCAATGAGAACAGATTTGCTTCCTCGAATAGGCATCGCACGAAGAAAAAGCGATTAGCTTTTTCGAGGAAAAGGAAACACGGCGAGGGACGAGCCGATGTTGACTTATCGTAGTGGAGGGGAGTGAAGTTTGCTAGTCGCTGGCGCTCGTAGCTAGACAATAAAACTAATCCCAAGTTAATTGCTTGTATTTTTATACTTTCTTATACTACAAAAAAGGACAGTGAAAATCCACTGTCCTTTATATGCCCGGCAACGTCCTGCTCTCGCTAAGGGAGAACCTTCCCTACCATCACAGGGCTAAGGAAACTTACCTTCCGAGTTCAGGATCTGTTCGTTGATGACCTTCTCTTTATCACTACCGAACCTACTACTGGCTTTTGACCATGTAATTTCGTAATTAGTTTATTTTCGTTTAATGGAGCCTAGCGGGATCGAACCGCTGACCTCCTGCGTGCAAAGCAGGCGCTCTCCCAGCTGAGCTAAGGCCCCGGCTATTTATTTAAAACTGGTATTGACTCGCAAAAACTTAGAGATGACGTGTCCCAAATTTTATTATGAATATGATGGGCCTGAATGGACTTGAACCATCGACCTCACGCTTATCAGGCGTGCGCTCTAACCAGCTGAGCTACAGGCCCATATTCTATATTTATTGCGCCTTCAAAGTTAAAGGCGTTATAACAGAACGTTGTGCTTTTCACAGGTCAATCCGTACGTCGTTGGACATAAGGAACGCTTCGTCAGCAGTACCTCGAGTCGCTTTCGTCTTCCATTTCTTTAGAAAGGTCGTAATACATCCGCACCGCTTTGTCTTGTTCTGTTTTCAAGTTCCTAATTTAACGACCTTTCTATACTATCAAGTAATCAATTGTTTGTCAAACTCACACAAAAATTCCCCCGATTTCGTTCATTCCCCTTATAGACTAATTTATCGACCAATTACGTAAAAATGTCTATAACAGGATAGTTTTATCAATCTTAGTCATATATGGAATATGGGCTTAAATAATCCATAATTGAATGACAGTAAGCGCACATACACCGGGTATTCCTAAAAACCCTGAAACTGTTGCTGTAATTAAATTGATAGGTACATGGATACCGAAATTACTGCCGAACGCATTAAGAAAAAATAATAATAAAGCACCGATCAATATTTTTATGATACTTTGACCAAAAAAGCGAAATAATCTCAGCGGTGTACCAAATAATAGGAGAAGCACAATAATTCCTCCGATAATTCCAATCACTAATGAAGGCTCCATATAATCCCTCCGTAAATTAATGCTTGTACCATTAAAATATTTATGTTGAAATCCACAAAAAAAGAACCATTACCTATTTAGGTTACATAATCCCTAAAAGAAAACGGTTCTTTTCATATCACTTATTTTTATCAAATATTTTTAATTGCCTAACCTTGGCTTCCCTAAATAAGTATAAATACTTCAATTCTGTAAGTTCCACCTGGTGCTTAAAATCATCATTCATATCAAAAGATTTATCGTACAGACTTTTTTCATTTTTCCATTTCTGTTTTAATTCTTCTATTTGAAACAAAAGCTTATTATCATATTCCCTTTTTAGTGACCCTTTACGTTTAAAGAGCACTTGTACTCCCCCTTAAAAATCAATCCTTTTTATATCCCACTCTTATTAGCAAGTCAAACGCCCACCTTAAAATTCGAGTTCATGGGGAAGCCGGGAGGGAGAGGGACTTGCTGCAAAAGGCCAATTGGTTCGGATTACAATAATATTGGTCACACACCGCATTGCCATAAAGACGTGGGATCATTATTTATTGTGTACTTCCTACAATCAATGGGGATAAAGAAAAAACCCCACAGATTGACGTTTACCTTTATTTTTCCGTTAAAAAAGAAAAAATATTATAATTCTCTTCTTCCTTCAAGCGCTTTCGACAATGTTACTTCATCCGCATATTCTAAATCTCCTCCCACAGGTAATCCGTGAGCAATTCGAGTAACTTTAATACCGGACGGTTTTACTAACTTTGATATATACATTGCCGTTGCTTCACCTTCAATATTTGGATTCGTAGCCAATATCAGTTCTTTAATTTCTTCATTTTGGAGCCTTTTAAGTAAACTTGGGATGTTAATATCTTCAGGTCCAACACCTTCCATAGGAGAAATTGAACCTTGCAAAACATGATATAACCCATGATACTCCTTCATCTTTTCCATTGCGATTACATCTTTAGAATCTTGAACCACGCACACAACTGAGCGATCACGACTTTGATCACTGCAAATATAACAAGGTTCGCGATCCGTAATATGACCGCAAACAGAACAATATGTCAAATCCCTTTTTGCATTGATAAGGGCTTTAGCAAAATCCAATACCGTTTCTTCCTTCATTGTTAATACAAAAAAGGCTAATCGTGAAGCAGTTTTCGGACCAATTCCGGGAAGTTTCATAAAGCTATCAATCAGCTTACTAATCGGTTCTGGATAATACATTCAAATTAGGCCTCCTATTAAGAAAAGCGCTGGCCACCAGGAGCTAGGCAATAAAACTTATCCATTGTTTTTACCAGTATTGCTACCTTTCTTCTCCTTTAAAATAGACCAGGGATGTTTAAACCTTTGGTAAATTGTCCCATTGTTCGGGAAGTGAGTTCGTCCGCTTTTGTCAATGCATCGTTTGTAGCGATAACTATCAAGTCTTGAAGTGTTTCAATATCTTCGGGATCAACAACTGCTTCATCTATCTTTACTTCCAATACCTCTTTATGTCCCGAAATAACGACAGATACGGCTCCACCGCCTGCAGTTCCTTCAATTCTTTCTTCACCTAATTTTTCTTGTGCTTCTGCCATTTTCTTTTGCATTTTTTGCATTTGTTTCATCATATTTTGCATATTTCCCATTCCACGCATAATTTTACCTCCAATGTTAATCTCTTATTTCCAGTAAATCTTCACCAAATAATTTAATTGCTTCATCTATCAGGGGGTCACCGCTATTGTCTGATTTCTTTTGATCTTTAACAAGGTCTCGATGTTCATTTAAAAAAGACTGACGGATTTCCAGCCACTGATTTTCGGGAACACCAATTACTTCTATTGGATCTCCAGTAACTTTTTGAAGCAAACTAGTTAATGTACTAATAAATTCTCCATTATTTATTGCCATTTGACAATGAATTTCATATTTAAACTTGATAACACAGCCCTGGGATGACGACGCAACCGGTTCAGCATCATTTAACAATGCAGCATGTGACTTCTTCAAGTTTTCTAAAATCGACCCCCAGTTGTTTTTAATTTGTTGCAAATTTTGCTTTGTCGCATTTGCTAATACATTTTCTATTTTACCAACCGGAGCTTTAAATGTATGCTTAACTGTCTTTGTTTGTTTTTGCTTGTTATTACTTTCCTCTGATGTTTGTCCTTCACTAATGCCTTGTACTTGCAATTGTTGAATTTGATCTTCCAGGTAAGCAATTTTCTCTTGTAGTTGTGTAATCAAATCAGAGGAAACAGCTCCTTGTTGATTCCGAAAGTTTGCTTGGCATAATTGGACAAAACAAACTTCCAGAATAATTTTAGGATGATTTGTCCATTTCATTTCTTGTTGAACTTGATTAAACCTATTAATGATTTCATAAATTTCATCAGAATCAAATTGTTCCGCCAATCTTTGAAAATCTTCATCGACAATTACACGTTCCAAAAAATCTTGCGTGCCCGGGGAATTTTTGTATACAAGTATATCCCGGAAATATTGAATCATATCTTCAATAATTCGGACCGGATCTTTTCCCTCTCCTAATAATGTATGTAAAAAAGTTAATGCTGCTTGCGGATTTTTTTCAAGAATCGAACCGGCAATTTGATGTAATATTTGTTGTGATACAGAACCCGTTATAACGAGTGCATCTTCAATACTTATTCTTCCTTGACTGAAGGAAATGGTTTGGTCCAGTAAACTTAACGCATCCCGCATCCCGCCATCAGAAGCTCTTGCTATCAGTTCCAATGCTTGTTGATCATATTCATACCCATAGTCGTCAATAATAGAACCCATATGCTCAGCAATTTTTTGGGGAGAAATCCGCTTAAAATCAAAACGTTGACACCGGGAAATAATCGTTAACGGTATTTTATGGGGTTCCGTAGTTGCTAATATGAAAATTACATGCTTTGGCGGTTCCTCTAAAGTTTTTAGCAATGCGTTAAACGCACCAATGGATAACATATGAACTTCATCTATAATATATACCTTGAATGTAGACATGTTTGGTGTATATTTGACTTTATCGCGAATATCACGAATTTCTTCAACACCGTTATTGGATGCAGCATCGATTTCGATTACATCCGGATTTGATCCATCCGTAATGCTCTTACAAATAGAACATTCATTACAAGGCTCTGCCGCTTTCCTATTCGGACAATTTACTGCCTTAGCTAAAATTTTTGCGGCACTTGTTTTTCCTGTTCCCCTAGGTCCGGTAAATAAATAGGCATGGGAAATTTTTTGTTGTAAGAGGGCGTTTTGTAACGTTTTTGTTACATGTTGTTGTCCGACTACATCTTCAAAGTTTTGTGGCCGCCATACACGATACAATGCTTGATAAGCCATTAAATAATACTCCCCCTTCAACAATTTTCCCTATTATTTAGTTGCAAAGTTGCATATCAAATTTATTAGCAACACTTTACAAAACATCCGTCTTTTTATTATACCTTATTTCCCTTTTCTTTTACTATAAAAAAAACATCCTTAACATAGGATGTTTAAATTGCTATTATGTAAGTAACTGCCGTGCACCTACCTTCGACTGCTAACCATAGGCGTTGCTTACATAGTTAGCTCAGCTCAGGCACCCCTGCGGCACATGAGAGATTCCACTTAATGCTGCTTCCTTCCGGACCTGACATGGTTCATGGATTCCCATTGCGCAGGACCCAAACGTCAACACCACTTGTGTAAGACAGGCCCTACAGTTAGACAGCCTCGGGTAGGAGTTCAGTCCTGCTAGAGCGGATTGCAGGTTCAGGGCACCGCTACCTCCCCACCTAGCACGGCAAATTTGCTACCAAAATTCATACGTCTTAATGACGTATATTTAGTATACTAAGGAATTGGTAAAATTGCAATGGTTTATCCATTGTTAATTGTTTCCTCGTATTTCAGGAAAGAAACCCTTTCTTTTTCATCCGTAATTCCTGAAAGAAAGTAGTTAACATTTTCGAACATTCATTTTGTAATATTCCATTTGTCACTTCGCATTGGTGGTTAAATCGACTATCGTCTAATAAGTTCATCAATGTTCCTGCACAACCGCCTTTTGGATCTCCGGTACCGTAGACAACACGTTTAATTCGTGACATTAGAATCGCTCCGGCACACATGGGACACGGCTCTAAGGTGACAAATAATTCCGCATCCTCCAGCCGCCAGCTTTTTAAAGTGTGACATGCCTGTTGAATTGCGATCATTTCTGCATGGGCGGTTGCATTTTGTTCTGTTTCACGTAAATTATGACCTCGACCGATAACCGTGTCATGTAATACAATGACACAGCCGATTGGAACTTCATTCTTTTGCTTTGCCTTCAGTGCTTCTTCTATTGCGAGCTGCATGTAATATATATCGCGATCCATTCAAGCTTCTCCTTATAAAAAACAAAATGATTATTTCTTATGTAAATTATAAACGATAATTCTTTTTTTTGAACTTATAACATAAAATTTCTGTAGTGTCATTCCGAGGAGGTAGGGTAATGCAAATTCATGTTGTACAACAAGGACAATCTTTGTTCGGTATTGCACAAGCCTATAATACAACAGTTAATGATTTGATTGAAGCAAATGAAATACCGAACCCCAATCGCCTTGTCGTTGGTCAGACGCTCGTCATTCCGATTATCGGTCGTTTTTACTGGGTTCAACCGGGGGATAGTTTATTTTCCATTGCACAAAGATTTGGAATTACTATCCAGCAGCTTGCCTCAATAAATCAAATCTCTATCAACAGTCCGCTCGCAATCGGTACAAGACTATATATACCCCCATTGCCAAAAGTAACAAAAGAAATTAATGCATATGTTGAACCCCGGGGGACCGTAACTCCAAATTTAGAAAACAGTGCAAGAGAGGCGGCACCATACTTAACATATTTAGCCCCCTTTAGTTTTCAGGCTTTACGTGACGGCTCATACGGGAGCCCCCTTTAAATCAATTCCCGGCTATTGCAAGGGCAAATCAAAATGTGTTAATGATGGTCATTACGAATCAAGAAAACGATCAATTTAGTGATGAATTGGGGAGAATATGATTAAATGATCAAAACGTACAAACCACCTTTTTGAACAATATCGTATCAACTGCTCAAAGGCTCGGTTTTCGTGATATTCATTTTGATTTTGAGTATTTACGACCAGAGGACAGGGAGGCATACAATCGTTTTTTACGAAGAGCGAAAGATCGATTTAGCAGGGAAGGATGGCTCTTGTCCACTGCTTTAGCACCCAAAACGAGAGCGGATCAACCCGGACGTTGGTATGAAGCACATGATTATCGAGCTCATGGAGAAATTGTTGATTTTGTCGTCATTATGACCTACGAATGGGGCTATAGTGGCGGTCCACCAATGGCAGTCTCACCAATCGGACCCGTTCGTGATGTTTTAGAGTACGCAATTACCGAAATGCCTTCAGAAAAAATCTTAATGGGGCAAAACTTATACGGATATGACTGGACACTTCCCTTTCGACCTGGCACTGTTGCTCGTGCCGTCAGTCCGCAACAGGCAATCCAGTTAGCAGCTCAAAATAATGTTCCCATCCAATATGATACCCAAGCACAAGCACCATTTTTTAACTATAGAGGTGCAAATGGGCAAGAACATCGAGTTTGGTTTGAGGATGCTCGAAGTATACAAGCAAAATTTGATCTTATTAAAGAATTAAATTTACGAGGAATCAGTTATTGGAAACTTGGTCTTTCTTTCCCGCAAAATTGGTTGTTAATTGCAGAAAATTTTGATGTAAGAAAACGATAGTTTAAACGATTGTAATTGACCCATAATCAAGTATACTTAATTAAGTAATGATCGAACAGGCATCATACTACTTGCCCATAAAAGCTGAAGGAGTATATGAGAAATGAATTTACGGGAAAAATACAATATACCAAGTCGAGCCGTGATTACAATTGCAGGGACGGTTGGTGTCGGTAAATCTACACTTACAAAGGCACTGGCTTCAGCTCTTGATTTCCGAGCATCACTTGAAAAGGTGGATAATAACCCATACTTAGAGAAATTTTATCGTGATTTTAAAAAATGGAGTTTTCCTTTGCAAATTTACTTTTTAGGTGAACGATTTAAAGAACAAAAGCGGATGTTCGAATATGGGGGTGGATTTGTACAGGATCGGTCTATTTATGAAGATAGCGGGATATTTGCAAAAATGCATTATGAAAAAGGAAATATGACGGAAATAGATTACAAAACATATAAGAATTTATTTGATGCAATGGTGATGACTCCTTTTTTTCAGCATCCGACTCTTTTAATTTATTTAAGAGGTTCAATTGATGACGTTCTTGCCCGGATTAAAGAAAGGGGAAGGCCAATGGAGCAAAACACGCCGGTTGAATATTGGCTGGAAATGTATGAACGTTATGAAGAATGGATCAATACCTTTCATGCATGTCCGATTCTCCGGTTAGATATTCATGATTATGATGTGTTTGACAATAATCAATCAATTGAAGAAATTGTTAGTAAAATGTCATTTATCCTTAATAGTAAAGGAGCCTAAGCTTTGTATTCCGGAATACCTTCACTGCCACGTATGGAAAAAACGGCCTTTAGAGATTCTCCCTAAAGACCGTTTTTTTCATTCTCCAATTATTATGCGTTGTTATCAATAATATGGCGGAGGAGGAGGGATTCGAACCCCCGCGCGGTTTAACCCGCCTCTCGGTTTTCAAGACCGACCCCTTCAGCCAGACTTGGGTACTCCTCCATCACGACCAAAAGTATATTATCATGGCAAAAATAAAAAGTCAATGTAGTCACAATCATGAGCTTTTTGCGATGTACTGATTTTCTAGATTAGATTAAAAAAATTTACTCTAAAAATTTACCACATTTTCATTTTTAGGTATGATTTTCTATGCTTTTCCTGCCTTTAATGGTTTGTGTGTCTATTTTTTTACAAAAAAGGGCATACGAATCCTATTGTCTTATCCACATTTTTTGCTTGTGGATATCTTTTTTACTTTTACTTATTCACATGTGGATAATTTTTTTATACAGCACAAACAAGACTCCTCATATTTTG
>NZ_JAJCHL010000049.1:0-25479 GCF_020554505.1 Caldibacillus sp. 210928-DFI.2.18 | reverse complement strand
GACGGATTCTCGCTCCATATTTCTTTTTGAAGGCTTCCCAATGTTGATGTTCATCAAATAAGATTTGTTTCAAAATATTTTTCTCCATATATTAAAAATACCACAGTGTTAGCTCTGTGTGTCTGTGGATGTGACGAAATTTTATACTTTCTTATCTTTCAAGGAAAATCCAATGGACTATGTAGCCTATCCGTACTATGAGGATGAATATTCGTCAAAGGAGGAAGATACAGGCGTGGAGTTTTGGGAAAAAGAAACCGTTAATACTTTCCTTACTCGGGCTGAACAGGAGCTTTCTTTCCGGGTATTTGCGATGTTCCGGACTTTCTTATATACCGGCATTCGGAAAGGTGAACTGTCCGCGTTGCTTGAAAGTGACTTATGTCAAGATAAAAAGGAACTGTCCATCAATAAAACGCTTGTATGGATCAACGGAGATTATCAGCTGCTTCAACCGAAAACGAAAAACTCATTCCGGAAGATTGGGCTGGATGATGAAACTTTTAATGTATTGGTTAAACTCATTGAATTGAACCGGCGCTTACGTGAGGAACACGGGAATCCAAATATCGAACCTTTCTTGTTTCCAAGACCGTCTGACCTGAAACCGATGCGGAGTGCATACCCGAATGAAACGCTGCATTCAACCTGTAAAAGATTTAAGATAAAAAATATTAAAGTACACGGTTTAAGGCACACACACGCCTCTATGCTGTTTGCAGCTGGTGCAAGGATGAAAGACATTCAGAAACGGTTGGGCCATTCGAGGATTAGTACAACGATGGATATTTACACGCATATTTCGGAAAAAGCAGATGGAGAACTTAGCAAAAAATTGGTGAGTTTTCTAAATAACGAAGATAATGAAAATCAAGACGGGAGGATCTGAAATTTTTTCATGAATAATTCCAGTCAGATTCCAGTCACGGGGCCATATTCAAGCAAAATAAAAGGCCCATTTGGGAACCTCTTGAAAAGTCCAAATGGGCCAAACCCTTGATATATATGGGTTATTAACGCTTTGAGAATTGTGGCGCGCGACGTGCACCTTTAAGACCGTACTTCTTACGTTCTTTCATGCGGGCGTCACGTGTTAAGAAGCCGGCACGTTTTAGAACAGCGCGATATTCCGGATCAGCTTGAAGCAATGCACGAGCAATCCCGTGACGAATGGCTCCGGCTTGACCGGTATAGCCGCCGCCTTTTACATTTACTAACACATCATAACGACCAACTGTTTCCGTTGCAACAAGCGGTTGTTTAACAACTTCACGCAATGCTGCAAAAGGAATATATTCTTCAATATCACGATCATTAATAACGATACGACCATCACCAGGAACTAATCGAACACGTGCAACAGAACTTTTGCGACGACCTGTTCCGTAATATTGTACTTTTGCCAAAATGATTTCCCTCCTCTAGATTAACCGCGCAACTCGTAGTTTTCAGGTTTTTGTGCTTGATGTGGATGTTCCGGACCTGCATAAACATGTAATTTTTTAAACATTTGACGTCCTAAAGAATTTTTCGGAAGCATGCCTTTCACAGCCAATTCAAGCATTCTTTCTGGATAGTTCGTACGCATTTCATCAGCGGTCCGAACTTTCAACCCACCTGGATGCTGACTATGACGATAATATTTTTTATCAGCTAATTTGTTTCCTGTTAATTCAATTTTCTCTGCATTAATAATAATGACATGATCACCAGTATCTACATGCGGTGTATAAGTTGGTTTATGTTTACCGCGTAAAATCGATGCTACTTCACTTGCCAAACGTCCAAGTGTTTGACCGGCAGCATCAACAACGTACCATTTGCGTTCAATTTCTTGTGGCTTAGCCATATAAGTCGTACGCATTGATTACCCTCCTAATATCCATCAATTGTTTATATTCAACATAATAAGTTTCCGGGGCTTATCATGGAAAAAACAATGTACCATATGATATAATAACGGTTCTGAAACGTGCTGTCAAGGTAATATACTTAATTTCGTTACTAAAAGTATGTGGCAATAAATGGGGCTCCCAATGTCGGCAGTCAAATTTAATAGTAAACTTTATATAAGTACAAACCATGCCCAGGCACGGTTTTTCCTGCTTGCATTCTGTCCTTTGCTTCTATAATTTGCGGAATTTCTTCCGGCGCTCGTTTCCCTGTGCCAACCTCCAGCAATGTACCAACAATAATCCTTACCATATTGTACAAAAATCCCGTCCCTTTTATTTTTATAATCAGTTGGTCCCCTTCTTGAATAAGAGTTAAGCTTTCAATCGTACGAATCCGGTCTTTTACTTCTGTTTTCGCTGAACAAAAGCTGGTAAAATCATAGGTTCCGAGTAAATATTTTGCAGCTTTTTCCATTTTCTGGAAATGAAGGGGATATGGGAAATGGTAATAATAATTTCTCATAAAAGGGTCCCGATCTTTTTTTAATGAAATATAATAATGATATTCTTTCCCTTTAACGGAAAAACGAGCGTGAAAATCAGACGGTACTTCCTCGGATGTTACAACAACAATATCAGAAGGAAGTAATGAATTCAGTGCAATTTTCCAGCGGTCTTCAGGTATTTCAAGAGGACTGTCGAAATGGATGACTTGCCCCTTTGCATGTACATGGGCATCGGTTCTTCCAGAAGCAAAAATCGGAGTCATTTCCCCTTTATGCATTTTCATCAGTACTTTTTCAATCTCACCTTGAATCGTTCGTTTTTCCGGTTGTCTTTGATATCCCTCAAAATGAGTTCCATCATAGGCGATGACACATTTCAATCTTTTCATTCTAATAATCTCCGAGTCTCCATCAGTTTTACATGAGCTAATTTTTAATAAGAAAAGCGCAAAGTCCTGCTTTTGTACCGCTAAAGAAGAACTCTAGCGAAGTAAAAGTAATAGAATTGTCAAAATGAATAAAGTTAGTATGGCGATATTGTCAATCATCCCCCATTTTAGCAGACGATATTTCGTCCTTCCTTCGCCACCGCGATAGCCTCTCGCTTCCATTGCTGTAGCTAACTCTTCCGCCCGTTTGAATGCATTAATGAAGAGCGGAATTAATAGAGGTACGACCGCTTTTGCCCGTTGTTTAATGGTACCTTCTGAAAAATCAACCCCACGGGCCATTTGTGCTTTCATTATTTTATCTGTTTCATCCATTAATGTTGGAATAAAACGAAGAGCAATGGAAATCATCAGTGATAATTCATGAACAGGAAAACCTACTTTCTTCAAAGGTTTCAGTAAACTTTCAATCCCGTCTGTTATTTCAATCGGTGTTGTCGTCAAAGTTAATAAAGAAGTTACGAGTAATAAAAAGAAGAAGCGGAGGGAAATAAAAATCCCCTGACGCAGACCTCCTTGATAAATTTCGATAAAACCAAATTTATATAAGAGATCCCCTTCCTTCGTGAAAAATATATGCAAAAAGAACGTGAATAAAATAATCCAAAACAAAAATTTTAAACCGTTAAATAAAAATTTAATCGGGATATTTGATAGCCATATTGCCGCTAAGGTAAAAACCCCCAATAACCCATATGTCAACGCATTATCAGCCAGAAAAACAACAGCAATGAATATGATTATTGTTAATAACTTCGCACGGGGATCCATTTTATGTAATGGTGAATCAACTGGTATATACCGGCCGAAAATCATTTTCTCCATCATTTCTCGTTCACCCGCTTTATATAAGCAAATATATTTTCAACCAGCTCATCGATAGATAAGCTCGGTTCGGCAATTTCCTTTCCAATTTTATCCTCCAGTTTCAATTGAAAACGAACCGATTCCGGTACATCTAAACCTAAATCAATTAATTCAGCCGGTGATGAGAATATTTCCTTTGGTGTCCCCTTTTTATAGACCGTTCCTTTATGCATAATAATAATTGAATCAGCATATTTCGAGGCTTCCTCCATACTATGGGTGACAAGAACAATCGAAATCCCTTTTTTCTGATAAAGTTGGTAAAACATTTCCATAATTTCCGTTCGTCCCCGGGGATCAAGCCCCGCAGTTGGTTCATCCAAAACAAGAATATCCGGATTCATCGCAAGGACACCGGCAATGGCCACCCTCCGCATTTGACCACCGGAAAGGTCAAAGGGGGACTTGTTTAGGAGTTCTTCCGACAAACCCACTAATTTTAGCGCCGTTTTTGCCTGTTGTCTTGCCTCTTCCTCGGTTGCCCCAAAATTCATAGGTCCAAAACAAATATCCTTTTCAACTGTTTCTTCAAAAAGCTGGTGTTCAGGAAATTGGAACACAATACCGACTTTTTGCCTGATTCCCTTTAAGCCTTTTCCCTTTTTTTCAGAAGTTACCGTCAAATCACCAATCCGGATTTCTCCTCCTGTCGGTTGCAATAATCCATTCAAATGTTGTAATAAGGTTGATTTCCCCGAACCGGTATGACCGATGACTGCTGTGTAACTATGGGAAGGAATCGTAACATTGATATGAAAGAGCGCCCGTTTTTCAAATGGTGTTCCTTTTTGATAAACATACTCTAAATCTTTTGTAACAATTTGCATAAATAGTCCACCAACTTGTCTTCATGTAGAATTTCATCCGGTATATGGTATCCATTTTCCTTAAACTTTTTTATCAGTTTTTGAGTAAAAGGAATATCCAGCCCCAGTTCAACTAATTTTTCATCCATTAAGAAAATATCCGCAGGTGTTCCTTCTGCATAAACAGTTCCGCGATTCATGACAATTAGCCTGTCCGCTTTCACTGCTTCCTCTAAATCATGGGTAATCGAAATAATTGTTAAATTGTTAAGGTTTTTCAATTCTCTTACGGTTCCCAGTACTTCACTTCTTCCCCTCGGATCAAGCATTGAAGTCGCCTCATCAAGGATAATAATAGCCGGTCTTAATGCTAAAACACTGGCAATTGCAACTCTTTGCTTTTGCCCCCCGGAAAGATGGTGTGGCTCTTGATTAAGAAATTGGTCCATCTTTACTTTCGCAAGTGAGTCATGGACACGTTTCACCATTTCCTCTCGCGGAATCCCGTGATTTTCTAAACCAAAAGCAACATCATCTTGAACTGTAGTACCAACAAACTGATTATCCGGATTTTGAAAAACCATCCCAACCAAATCACGAACATCCCAAACCGTTTCTTCAGAGATTTCTTTTCCATTCACATAAATCGATCCGGATTCGGGAAATATAAGACCATTCATCAATTTCGCAATGGTCGATTTTCCTGATCCGTTATGACCGACAATCGCCAGCCATTCACCTTCATACACCGAAAAATTGACACCGTTTAATGCATAAGAGGCATTTTCATCATATTTAAACGTAACATCTTGGAACCGTACAATTTCTTTAGCCATGGATTTCATTTCACCTCGGAATACAAAAGCCAGTCTAACTGACTTAGCTAAAAACATTATAATGGAAAATGTTCAATTTAACCAACTAATTTTTCAGTACAGTAAATTCATTCTATTATAAAGAGTTAAAGGTAAATTTACAAAAGTTTCCTTATGCGCTTACGTCCTCTAAAAATTTCCAACCTTGTCGAAGCCCTATTGGATATTTATACTTCATGTATAAAAAAAAGCCTGCACCCTTTCCATGCGCAGTCATATTGCTCAAACGAACCATTATTCTTTTAAGTTTTTTACAGCGTAAGATTATAAAATGTATCCGTAATTAGAAAGGGTACCAGAGCTAGACAAAGGACTTTTCCCTTTATCGTAACACTCGCTTTTTTTCAGTATCATCCGTTAAACTCAATTTTTCAAAACAGGATCTTGATGAACCGCATCCAAAAATAAATTTACTAAAAAATATATGCTTAACATACAATATTTTAAGCCAAAATAAATACGATTCAAGAAATTTCCCGTCAATCCTTTTTGAGGACAAATTATTTATGGAAAAAGGGCAGAATTCAGTACAATCCCTTACTGCCCTCTTTGCATATGTTGTTAACATGAGGAAAATCTCCATAAAACAACATCATTCAATTAGTCAACGAATTCAATAATGGCCATCGGTGCACTATCACCACGGCGAGGTCCCACTTTAAGAATTCTTGTATATCCACCTTGTCGATCCTCATAACGAGGTGCAATATCTGAGAATAATTTTTGTAACGCATCTTTATTTGATTCATCATCTGCAACTTCTTTACGAACGAAGGCAGCTGCTTGACGACGTGCATGAAGATCTCCGCGTTTACCTAAAGTAACTAATTTTTCAATAACGGAACGTAATTCTTTCGCACGAGTTTCAGTCGTTTGAATGCGTTCATTAATAATAAGGTCAGTTGCTAAGTCACGTAACAAAGCTTTACGCTGATCGCTTGTACGTCCTAATTTTCTGTAGCCCATGTTGTTTCCCTCCTTTTTGAAGTAAATTCCTTCAAATTACCGGTTTTCATTAATCGTCCTTACGTAAGGACAAACCGAGTTCTTCTAATTTTGCCTTTACTTCTTCTAAAGATTTTCGTCCAAGGTTACGAACTTTCATCATATCTTCTTCTGATTTATTCGCTAATTCCTGAACAGTGTTAATTCCTGCACGTTTTAGACAGTTATAAGAACGAACCGAAAGATCAAGTTCTTCAATGGTCATTTCAAGCACTTTCTCTTTTTGGTCTTCCTCTTTTTCTACCATAATTTCAGCATGCTGTGCCTCATCTGTTAAGTCAACAAAAATATTCAGATGCTCCATCATAATTTTTGCAGCCAAGGAGATAGCCTCTTTTGGACCAATACTCCCATCTGTCCAAACTTCTAACGTTAATTTATCATAATCCGCTGATTGACCAATACGCGTATTCTCAACAAAATAAGAAACTTTTGAAACAGGAGTATAAATCGAATCAATTGGAATCACACCAATTGGTTGATCTTCTCGTTTATTATCATCGGCAACCGTATAGCCGCGCCCATTTTTGGCTGTTAAACGCATCCGTAGTTTCCCGTTTGCTGCTAATTCGGCAATGTGTAAATCAGGATTTAAAATTTCAACATCACTATCATGATTAATATCAGCTGCTGTTACAACTCCCGCACCACTCATGTCGATTTCAAGCGTTTTTTCTTCATCGGAATAAATTTTTAACGCTAATTTTTTTAAATTCAAGATGATTGTAGTTACATCCTCCACGACGCCTTCAATAGTTGAAAACTCATGTAGCACTCCATCTATTTGAATAGATGTGACAGCGGCACCAGGAAGTGAGGATAGCAGGATACGACGTAAGGAGTTACCCAAAGTTGTACCATATCCACGCTCAAGCGGCTCGACTACAAACTTTCCGTACTTGGCGTCATCGCTGATCTCAACTGTTTCAATTATCGGTTTTTCAATTTCGATCATTCAAATTTACCCTCCTTCAAAACGTCGAAACCCCGGCAAGAATAATATATTCTAACCGAAATTCCCCCTGTAAAGTATTCCCGTTTGTGCACAACATTTTGGTTTTCTAAAAATTTGTTTACTGTATCATAACCCATTATAGACGGGCGATACGATTTCTATACACAAAAATTATACACGACGACGTTTTGGCGGACGGCAACCGTTATGAGGTACCGGAGTCACATCCTTAATAGCTGTAACTTCGAGACCTGCAGCCTGCAGTGCACGGATTGCTGCTTCACGACCTGCCCCTGGACCTTTAACATTTACTTCTAAAGATCTCATTCCGTGTTCCATTGATGCTTTTGCTGCTGCCTCAGCTGCCATTTGTGCAGCAAATGGAGTGGATTTACGAGAGCCTTTGAAACCAAGGGCACCGGCACTTGACCAAGAAACTGCATTCCCATGAATATCCGTAATTGTAACGATTGTATTATTAAATGTAGAACGAATATGTGCTACACCTGATTCTATATTCTTTTTCACACGACGTTTACGTGTATTTGTTTTACGAGCCATTTTACAAAACCTCCTTTACCTATTATTTTTTCTTATTAGCGACTGTCTTACGTGGACCTTTACGTGTACGAGCATTGTTCTTCGTATTTTGTCCACGTACAGGCAATCCGCGACGATGACGTAATCCACGGTATGAACCGATTTCCATTAAACGTTTGATGTTTAAGGATACTTCACGGCGAAGGTCACCTTCAACTTTTAATCTGTCTACCAGGTCACGAATTTTATTAATTTCCTCTTCTGTGAGGTCACGAACTCTAGTGTCTTCAGAAACACCGGCTTCTGCTAAGATTTTTTGAGCAGTTGATTTACCAATACCGTAGATATATGTTAAAGAAATGACGATGCGTTTATCTCTTGGAATATCTACACCTGCAATACGTGCCATACTTGAGCACCTCCTTTAATTATCCTTGTTTTTGTTTATGTTTAGGATTTTCACAAATTACCATAACTTTTCCTTTTCTGCGAATAACTTTACATTTTTCGCAAATAGGTTTTACAGATGGTCTCACTTTCATTTGCTTTTTACCTCCTTAACTTTTCGGAGTACCTTATTTAAAACGATAAGTAATTCTTCCTCTCGTTAAATCATAAGGTGATAATTCAACAGTAACTTTATCACCCGGCAAAATCCGAATGAAGTGCATACGAATCTTACCGGAAACATGAGCAAGTACCGTATGCCCATTTTCCAACTCAACTTTGAACATTGCATTCGGCAAAGTTTCAATGACAGTACCTTCGACTTCAATCACGTCGTCTTTGGCCATTAATGTGTTCCCTCCTCGCGAGCCAAGTAAAATGACCGGAATGTATGCAAGGCATATCGCAGTTTTCCGTCAGTTACCCGACCTGTTTGTAAAATACTGTTTTTTACTTCAGGGGAAACATAATTGTATAAATGTAAATGATTTATATTTTTCTTCTTGGGACGATCAAACTTTCGCTTATCCCCATCCGCAATTAATACAAGATTATTGTCGATTTGACCTACAATGACAGAGAAAACACCAGCGTTTCTCCCTCTGGTTTCACAGACAATTCGACCAATATGTGCAGGATACCTATTCTCCATAGAAACCACCTGCTTAAGGGAAACAGAATACTATACACAAATAAACATTATACAATGATTCTCCTAATAAATCACGAAAAAATTTTTGCCAACGGAGAAAAAAGTTAACAAAAATATTCTATCAACATTATGGCTAAAAGTATTTTATTTTAAACCGGCAAGCAGCTTATCAATCTCTTCAAAAACTTTATTAATTTCTTGGACACCATTAATGGTTTTTAGCACATCTTTAGAGGCATAAAAATCAAGTAACGGCTTCATTTGTTTTACATTGACATCCAAGCGGTTTTGTACGGTTTCTGCATGATCATCCGGACGTTGGTAAAGCTCGCCACCACATTTGTCGCATGTATTTGCCACTTGCGGCGGGTTAAATACAAGGTGATAGGTTGCCCCGCATGATTTACAGATACGGCGACCTGTCAGACGTTCCATCAATATATTTTTATCAACGTTAATGTGAATGCAATAATCGATCTTTTTATTTAAATCATTCAATATTTGATCAAGGCTTTCTGCTTGTTGGACAGTTCTCGGAAATCCGTCGAGTAAAAAACCGGCTTGGCAATCCGATTTTGATAAGCGTTCTCTTACAATGCCAACCGTAACTTCATCTGGAACCAATTCACCTTTATCCATATAGGATTTTGCCTTTAAGCCTAGTTCTGTTCCATCTTTTATTGCTTGACGAAACATATCACCTGTTGAAATATGAGGGATTTGATATTTTTGAACAATTTTTTCTGCTTGAGTCCCCTTACCGGCACCAGGCAAACCCATTAAAATTAAATTCACTTGAATTCCCCCTAAAGTTTAGGATTATAGGAACTCCTGGATGGACGTTCCTAAACCCTATCCTATTTTAAAAACCCTTTATAATGACGTTTGACAAGTTGTGCCTCAAGCTGTTTCGTCGTTTCAAGAGCAACACCAATAACGATCAATAAACTTGTTCCGCCAATTTGAACACTGGACGGTAAATTCCCGATTCCCGTGAAAATAACAGGTAAAATCGCAACAATTGCCAGGAAGATCGAACCTACAAAGGTGAGACGATATAAAACACCTGTAAAGTAATCTTGGGTTTGTTTACCGGGTCTATGTCCGGGTACGTATGCGCCCTGTTTCTTTAAATTATCTGCCAGTTGTTCAGGGTTCACTTGAATAAACGCATAAAAATACGTAAATGCAATAATTAAAATTACGTAAATGCTCATTCCAAACGGATGGGAATAATTAAACCATTCGGTAATCCATCGCGTTACCTTATTATCACCAAAAAAAGATGCAATTGTCGGTGGTGTAATTAAGAATGATACAGCGAAAATAATTGGGATAACCCCTGCAGAATTTACCTTCAGCGGAATATGAGAGGAATTACCGCCAACTGTATTTTGCCCGGCCACTCTTTTTGCATATTGAATTGGTATTTTCCGTACTGCTTGTTGGATAAAAATAACACCAACAACGATCGCTAAAATTAAGAAAACTAGTAGCAACGCAATCAAAATACGGATAAATAATTGCTCACCGGCATTTTCAAATTGAGAAGCATAGATTTGATTAATCATTGACGGGAAAGCAGAAACGATACCGGCAAAAATGATAATGGATATACCATTTCCTACACCTTTTGCGGTAATCAATTCGCCCAACCAAAGCAAAAAGGCAGTGCCGGCTGTCAGTACAAGTGCAATCAAGAGATGATTTGCGACTGAATTATCTTCTATCAAAAGTCCACCAACATATGCATTGAAACCGTAAGACATTCCCAAAGCTTGAATGAAACCAAGAATTATTGTAGCGTAACGGGTAACTTGGGCTATTTTTTTACGGCCGACTTCACCCTGTTTTGACCATTCCGTCAACTTTGGAACAACATCCATTTGTAATAACTGCATAATGATAGAAGCAGTAATATAGGGCATAATCCCCATCGCTAAAATAGAGAAGTTTTTTAACGCTCCACCGCCAAAGATATTCAATATACCAAATGCATTTGCTTGTGATCCAAAGTTTAATGCCTCTGCATTAACCCCCGGTACAGGAATGAATGTGCCAATTCTAAAGATGATTAACATCAACAAGGTAAAAATAATTTTATTTCTTATGTCTCGTACACGCATAAAATTGGAGAATGTCCGGAACATCAAACCACCTCGGTTTTGCCACCTGCAGCTTCAATTGCTTCTTTTGCAGCAGCGGAAAATTTATGAGCCTTAACGGTTAACTTTTTCTCAACGGTTCCTTTTGCTAAAATCTTGATTCCGGATTTTTGATTGCTTACAACGCCGGTTTCAAGTAAGAGCTCAGGTGTTACTTCAGTTCCATCCTCAAAACGATTTAAGGCATCTAAGTTTACAACTGCATATTCTTTCCGATTGATGTTTGTAAACCCACGTTTTGGTAAACGTTGGAATAACGGCATTTGTCCACCTTCAAAACCTAAACGGACACCACCGCCTGAACGAGCATTTTGACCTTTTTGACCACGTGTACTTGTTTTTCCGTGACCGCTACCAGTACCGCGACCGACACGTTTCCGACTTTTACGGGATCCTTCGTTCAATTGCAATTCATGTAGTTTCATGTTGGCACCTCCTTTGTTAAAACGCAATTATTATTCTTTTACCGAAACTAAATGTGACACTTTATTAATCATACCGCGAATCGCAGCATTATCTTCTTTTACAACCGTTTGATGCATTTTGCGTAAACCCAATGCTTTAACAGTCTCTCTCTGGTCTTTTGGACGACCAATAAGGCTTTTGGTGAGGGTAATTTCTAAAGTTTTAGCCATCTGATTTCCCTCCTTATCCTAACAATTCTTCAACTGATTTATTACGTAATTTCGCTACGTCCTCAGCACGTTTTAATTGATGAATTCCGTCCATTGTAGCTCGTACCATATTAATTGGTGTGTTAGATCCTAGTGATTTTGATAAAATATCAGAAATTCCAGCTAGTTCTAGCACGGCACGTACAGGACCGCCTGCGATAACTCCGGTACCTTCATGAGCAGGCTTCAAAAGAATTTTTCCAGCTCCGAAGTTTCCGATTACCTCATGAGGAATGGTAGTACCAACGCGAGGAACTTCCACTAAGTTTTTCTTAGCATCTTCTACTGCTTTACGAATTGCATCCGGAACTTCTTGAGCTTTCCCTGTTCCAAATCCTACATGGCCATTCTTGTCACCTACAACAACAAGCGCTGTGAAACGGAAGCGGCGACCACCTTTAACAACTTTAGCCACGCGGTTAACAGTAACTACACGTTCTTCAAGTTCAAGTTTTGATGGATCAATACGACGCATAAATTTTCCCTCCTTTTTCTATTAAAATTCCAGACCGGTTTCCCGTGCTGAATCTGCTAAAGCTTGAATCCGACCATGATACAGATAACCACTACGATCAAAAACAACCGACTTATAACCTTTTTCTAACGCACGTTTAGCCACCAACTCGCCTACTTTTGCAGCTGCTTCAATATTGCTGGTTGATTCTAAATTAATTTCCTTATCTAAAGTTGATGCACTTGCTACAGTTACACCCTTCGTATCATCGATTAATTGTGCATAAATATGTTTGTTTGAACGAAAGACAGTGAGTCTCGGACGTTCAGGAGTACCGGATATTTTTGCACGAATGCGTGTATGTCTTTTTCTGCGAACCGCATTTTTATCAGGTTTTATAATCATGTGTGTCACTCCCTTCTAAAACGTTTATCCTTATTTACCAGTCTTACCTTCTTTTCGACGGACATATTCACCAACATAGCGAATACCTTTACCTTTATATGGTTCAGGCGGACGGACATCTCTAATATTTGCCGCTAATGCCCCAACTTGTTCCTTGTCAATACCTTTCACAACGATTTGGGTATTGGATGGAACATCAATTTCAAGCCCATTTTCCGGAGTGATCTCTACAGGATGAGAATAACCAACACTTAAAACAAGTTTATTCCCTTGTTTTTGTGCCCGATATCCAACCCCAATCAGTTCAAGAGATTTTTCAAAACCTTTTGAAACTCCTTCAACCATATTTGCAAGGATTGCACGGGTAGTACCGTGAACTGTCCGATGTTCTTTGGAATCAGATGGACGAGTGACGGTTACAACATTATCTTCAACAGTGATCGTTATGTCTTTATTAAACTCTCTGCTTAATTCCCCTTTAGGTCCTTTTACAGTTACTCTATTTCCGTTAAGTGTCACCGTGACACCTGCAGGAACTTCGATAGGTTTTTTACCGATACGTGACATTAAAATACACCTCCATTCATACCTAGATTACCAAACGTATGCTAAAACTTCTCCGCCTACTTTACGTGCACGCGCTTCTTTATCCGTAATTACACCTGATGATGTTGAGATAATAGCAATACCTAATCCGTTCAATACTTTTGGTACTTCATCAGCTTTTGCGTACACACGTAAGCCAGGTTTGCTTATACGCTTTAGACCGGTTATAACACGTTCGTTGTTTGGACCGTATTTTAAGAAAATACGAATGATCCCTTGTTTGTTGTCATCGATATATTCAACATCACGAACGAATCCTTCACGTTTCAAAATTTCTGCAATTTCTTTTTTAATTTTCGAAGCAGATACTTCTAAACTATCGTGACGTACCATATTCGCATTACGAATACGAGTTAATAAATCTGCAATTGGATCTGTCATTACCATACCATTTACCTCCTTTCGAAACGGGTTTTACCAACTTGCTTTTTTAACACCAGGAATTTGACCTTTATAAGCTAATTCACGGAAACAAATACGGCATAATTTAAATTTGCGATATACGGAATGTGGACGGCCACAACGTTCACAGCGTGTATATTCTTGAACTTTAAATTTTGGTTGACGTTTTTGTTTCACAATCATTGATTTTTTAGCCACGGTTTCGCCTCCTTTTTCGATTACTTTTTGAACGGCATTCCTAATTGAGTTAATAGCTCACGAGATTCTTCATCAGTATTTGCAGTTGTAACAATAACAATGTCCATACCGCGTACTTTGGCAACTTTATCATAATCAATTTCAGGGAAAATTAATTGTTCTTTAATCCCTAGAGTGTAATTACCGCGACCGTCAAACGCATTTTTTGAAACTCCACGGAAATCACGTACACGAGGTAATGAAACAGAAACTAATTTATCAAGAAAATCATACATCCGTTCACCACGAAGAGTAACTTTTGCGCCAATCGGCATTCCTTCACGAAGACGGAAACCTGCGATTGATTTTTTCGCTCTGGTTACTACCGGTTTTTGACCGGTAATTAGTGTTAATTCCTCTACAGCATTATCCAATGCTTTTGAGTTTTGAACGGCATCTCCAACACCCATATTGACAACAATTTTTTCAAGTTTAGGAACTTGCATGACAGATTTATAGTTAAATTTACTCATTAAACTTGGAACGATTTCTTTTA
The DNA here is from genome assembly GCF_020554505.1 of Caldibacillus sp. 210928-DFI.2.18. Classification (NCBI taxonomy): domain Bacteria; kingdom Bacillati; phylum Bacillota; class Bacilli; order Caryophanales; family Bacillaceae; genus Caldibacillus; species Caldibacillus sp. 210928-DFI.2.18. The sequence goes on along the minus strand of NZ_JAJCHL010000049.1, from coordinate 11,043 downwards.
TATATTTTTCTTTTAGGCGGTTCATCATGTGTACCTCCTTTCTTCACCACGAATTATTTATCTAATACCGCACCTGATTTTTTGGCAATACGTACTTTTTTACCATCTATTACTTGATAACCAACACGAGTTGGTTCACCGGTCTTAGGATCAATCGGCATAACGTTAGAAACATGAATGGCAGCTTCCATGTTTATAATTCCACCTTGAGGATTATCTTGAGATGGTTTTGCATGCTTTTTAACAATATTTACATTTTCTACAATCACCCGGTCTTTTTTAGGATAGGCGGCTAAAACAATACCTGTCTTGCCTTTATCTTTACCGGAAATAACCATCACTTTATCACCTTTTTTTACATGCATCATTCGCACCTCCTTAAAAGGCATAAATCTTTTTAAAATTAAAGAACTTCCGGAGCAAGTGAGACGATCTTCATAAAGTTGTTTTCACGAAGTTCACGTGCAACAGGTCCAAAAATACGGGTGCCACGCGGGCTTTTATCGTCACGGATTATGACACAAGCATTTTCATCAAAACGGATATAAGTACCGTCACTGCGCCGTACACCACGTTTTGTACGTACAACAACTGCTTTAACTACATCACCTTTTTTAACAACGCCTCCTGGTGTTGCTTGTTTAACAGTTGCGACAATCACGTCACCGATATTCGCATATTTACGGCCGGATCCGCCTAATACTTTAATCGTTAAGACTTCGCGTGCTCCTGAATTATCAGCAACTTTCAAACGAGTTTCTTGTTGAATCATAAATGAAACCTCCCTTCGGAAACAATACGTTCTATTGGAAATTAAATAATAACAGCTTTTTCAACAACTTTTACTAAACGAAAACGTTTTGTTGCAGAAAGCGGACGAGTTTCCATGATTTGAACAATATCGCCAACTTTTGCTTCGTTCAACTCATCATGGGCTTTAAATTTTTTCGAATATTTCACGCGTTTACCATAAAGAGGATGTTTTTTATATGTTTCAACTAAAACGGTAATGGTTTTATCCATTTTATCTGAAACAACACGCCCTGTATAAACTTTACGTTGGTTGCGTTCACTCATTACCTTACCTCCTCCCTAGTATTAGTTGTTAATGCCGATCTCTCTTTCACGGATGACAGTTTTCATACGTGCAATGGATTTACGTACTTCCCTTATACGAGCAGTATTTTCAAGTTGACCGGTCGCCAATTGGAAGCGAAGATTGAAAAGTTCTTCTTTTAACGACTTAATTTTTTGTTCAATTTCGGTAGTGGTTAAATCACGAATTTCTTTAGCTTTCATTTACTTCACCACCAATTTCTTCTCTTTTTACAAACTTACATTTAATCGGAAGTTTATGAGATGCTAGACGCAATGCCTCACGAGCAACTTCTTCAGAAACTCCGGCAATTTCAAACAATATTTTACCAGGTTTTACAACTGCCACCCAGCCTTCAGGAGCACCTTTACCGGAACCCATCCGAACTTCAAGCGGTTTTGCAGTATATGGTTTATGCGGAAAAATTTTAATCCAAACTTTACCGCCACGTTTCATATAACGAGTCATCGCAATACGTGCTGCTTCAATTTGACGGTTTGTAATCCATGAAGCTTCAAGTGCTTGCAGGCCGTATTCACCGAACGCAACTTCAGTACCGCCTTTCGCACGGCCACGCATTTTCCCACGATGTTCACGACGATATTTTACACGTTTAGGCATTAACATTATTATTTTCCTCCTTCCTCGGAATTTTTCTTCGCAGGAAGAACTTCACCACGATAGATCCAAACTTTTACACCAAGTTTACCGTAAGTTGTATCCGCTTCTGCATGTGCATAATCGATGTCTGCACGTAAAGTATGAAGTGGCACCGTTCCTTCACTATAGTGTTCGGCACGTGCAATATCAGCTCCGCCAAGACGTCCAGATACCATTGTTCTGATACCTTTTGCACCTGCACGCATCGTTCTTTGAATTGCTTGTTTTTGCGCACGACGGAATGAAACACGGTTTTCTAATTGACGTGCAATATTTTCAGCAACCAGTTTTGCATCAAGATCTGCCTTTTTTATTTCAACAATGTTAATATGCACCTTTTTACCCGTAATTGCATTTAACGCTTTTCGTAATGCTTCAACTTCGGAACCACCTTTACCGATGACCATTCCCGGTTTCGCTGTATGGATGGTAATATTTACACGGTTTGCCGCACGTTCAATTTCAACGCCGGATACTGCAGCATCTTTGAGGCGATTATAAATATATTCACGAATTTTAATATCTTCATGTAATAGTTCTGCATAATCTTTATCTGCGTACCATTTGGATTCCCAATCACGAATAATCCCGACACGCAAACCGATAGGATTAACTTTTTGACCCACTCATTATCCCTCCTTTTTTTCTGATAGCACAATTGTAATATGGCTAGTACGTTTATTAATTTGTGAAGCACGTCCTTGTGCACGCGGACGGAAACGTTTCAATGTCGGACCTTCATCAACATATGCTTTTGAAACAACTAAATTGTTTACATCCATTTCGTAGTTATGTTCAGCATTCGCAATAGCAGAATTTAATACTTTTTCAACGATTGGGGATGCAGCTTTAGGTGTGAATTTTAAAATAGAAATTGCTTCACCGACTTGTTTTCCTCGAATTAGATCAACGACTAAGCGAGCTTTACGAGGTGCAATACGAACTGTTCTAGCAACAGCTTTAGCTTCCATGGATTTGCCCTCCTCTCATTAACGTCTTGTTTTCTTATCATCACCGGCATGGCCTTTATAAGTACGAGTTGGTGCAAATTCACCAAGTTTATGACCCACCATATCTTCGGTAATGTAAACCGGTACATGTTTACGTCCATCATATACTGCAATCGTATGCCCTACAAATGACGGGAAAATCGTTGAACGACGAGACCATGTTTTAATTACTTGTTTTTTACCACTTTCATTTAATACATCTACTTTTTTCAGAAGATGTTCATCTGCAAAAGGACCCTTTTTTAAGCTACGACCCATGTTTGAACCTCCCTTCTTAATTGCTCTACGGTTCTATCATCGAACCGTAGCCAAATCATTTTATTTTTTACGACGACGTACGATAAACTTATCTGACTTATTATTTTTCTTACGAGTTTTATATCCAAGTGCAGGTTTACCCCAAGGAGTCATTGGAGATTTACGTCCAACAGGAGCTTTACCTTCACCACCACCGTGTGGATGGTCATTCGGGTTCATTACAGATCCGCGTACAGTTGGGCGTTTGCCTAACCAGCGGGAACGACCTGCTTTACCGATATTTATAAGTTCATGTTGTTCATTTCCAACTTGACCGACTGTTGCACGGCAAGTACCAAGAACCATACGAACTTCACCGGATGTTAAGCGAACTAGTACATATTTGCCTTCTTTACCGAGCACTTGTGCACTTGCTCCGGCAGAACGAACTAATTGACCGCCTTTTCCGGGTTTTAATTCAATGTTATGAATTACGGTACCAACCGGAATGTTTGCCAAAGGTAGAGCATTTCCAACTTTAATATCCGCATCCGGACCGGATTCAATATCCATTCCGACTTCTAATCCTTTTGGTGCAAGAATATATCTTTTTTCTCCATCATGATAATGGATTAAGGCGATATTTGCAGATCGATTCGGATCATATTCAATAGTGGCAACGCGTCCGAGTATGCCATCTTTGTTACGTTTAAAATCAATCACACGGTATTGGCGTTTATGTCCACCGCCTTGGTGACGAACAGTTAACTTACCTTGGTTATTACGGCCTGCCTTTTTGTTTAACGGACGTAACAATGATTTTTCCGGTTTATCTGTAGTAATTTCCGCAAAATCGGAAACCGTCATATTACGCCGACCATTTGAGGTAGGTTTATAATGTTTAATCGCCATTTATTTTCCCTCCTTTTCAATTACTTAAGCTTGAAAGATTTCAATCTCTTGACTATCTTCCGTTAATTTGACAATTGCTTTTCTACGTTTATTTGTAAAACCGGTATATCTGCCCATTCTTTTGAACTTACCTTTGTAGTTCATAATGTTAACTTTTTCTACTTTAACACCGAAAATTTCTTCAACGGCTTGTTTTACTTGGGTTTTATTCGCTCTGACATCTACTTCAAATGTATATTTTCTATCGTTCAAATCGTTCATAGAGCGTTCAGTAATGACGGGGCGCTTGATTACATCACGTGCATCCATTATGCTAGCACCTCCTCTACTTTTCTGGCAGCTTCTTCTGTCATGATTAACTTTTCATGACCAATAATATCTAATACATTAACCGCATTTGAGCTGACAACTTTTACACCAGGGATATTTCGCGCAGATAATACTGCATTTTCATTAGTATCACTTGTTACAATAAGTGCTTTTGTATCCACTGACAGATTTTTTAGAACAGTTACAAAATCTTTTGTCTTTGGTGCTTCAAATGTTAATTGATCAAGTATCACAATATTGTTTTCTTGTACTTTTGTTGATAAAGCCGATTTTAATGCTAAGCGACGCACCTTTTTCGGAAGTTTATATGCATAACTACGCGGTACTGGGCCAAATACTGTACCACCCCCACGCCATTGAGGTGCGCGAATTGAGCCTTGACGAGCACGGCCTGTTCCTTTTTGTCTCCATGGTTTACGACCACCGCCGCGAACTTCGGAACGATTTTTTACTTTTGCAGTTCCTTGTCTCTGAGAAGCTCGCAAACTAATGATCACTTCTGACATGACATGTTTATTCGGTTCAATACCAAATACGGAATCATTCAGTTCGATTTCTCCGACTTGTGATCCGGCTTGGTTATACACAGTTACTTTTGGCATTCCTATGTCCTCCTTTCCTCTTTAATTTATTTTGCTTTTATCGCCGTTCTAATTTTCAAGAATGATTTTTTTGGACCAGGAACATTTCCTTTAATTAATAGAAGGTTTCTATCTGTATCCACCTTGACAATTTCCAGGTTTTGAATGGTAATTTGTTCTCCACCCATACGACCCGGTAATTCTTTAGATTTGAATACACGGTTTGGAGCTATTGGCCCCATTGAACCAGGACGACGATGATAACGAGAACCGTGTGACATTGGTCCACGTGATTGTCCGTGCCGTTTAATAGCACCTTGGAATCCTTTCCCTTTGGAAATTCCGGTTACATCGACAATCGTACCTTCTTGAAAAATATCTGCTTTGACTTCTTGACCAATTTCATATTCTTCTATATTTACATCTCTAATTTCACTGATGAAGCGCTTAGGAGCGGTATTTGCTTTGGCAACATGGCCTTTTTCAGGCTGATTTGCCAATCTTTCAGGTTTATCTTCATAACCTAATTGAATTGCATTATAACCGTCTGTTTCAACAGTTTTCTTTTGAAGAACGACGTTAGGTGTTACGTCAACAACTGTAACAGGGATAAGATCGCCGTTTTCCAAGAAAATTTGAGTCATACCAATTTTTCTTCCTAAGATTCCTTTGGTCATCAGTCACACCTCCTAAATTTTAAAATGAATTGATTATAATTTAATTTCAATATCAACACCGGATGGTAAATCCAATCTCATCAAAGCATCAACAGTTTGTGGAGTTGGATTCACGATGTCGATCAAACGTTTATGTGTACGCATTTCGAATTGTTCTCGGGAATCTTTATATTTGTGTACCGCACGTAAAATGGTATAAACTGATTTTTCAGTTGGCAACGGAATCGGACCACTTACTGATGCTCCGGAACGTTTTGCGGTTTCCACAATCTTTTCTGCTGATTGATCAAGAATACGATGATCATATGCTTTTAATCGGATACGAATCTTTTGTTTTGCCATTATTTTCCCTCCTTTTCGCCTAATTGCTAGACTTCTCCATGAAAATTTCCTGCACACATGCCATGGCAAAGCGGCCGGGTGTGTCAGCAACCTCTCACTTCATCGCTAATAAAAGTCAACATTTGATATTATACATAAAAAGTATAACGAATGCAACCTTTTTCCAAAGTTATCTGTAACAAAACCTCTACTATTATACATAGAACATAACCTTTTTTCAACATCATTAGCATGGTAACTTTTGATAATAATTTGAAGCCGCATGTCTGCTTGAAATTTTTTGTTTAAAAAAAACAAGACGGATAGATTATCTACCCGTCTTTCGTCTGATCGAAATGATTTTTATTTTTCGATAGAAGCAACAGAGCCTGCTCCGACTGTACGTCCACCTTCGCGAATTGAGAATTTTGTACCTTCTTCAATAGCGATCGGTGAAATCAATTCTACTGTCATTTCAACATTGTCGCCAGGCATAACCATTTCTACGCCTTCAGGTAATTCAATGATGCCTGTAACATCTGTTGTACGGAAATAGAATTGCGGACGATAGTTTGAGAAGAATGGAGTATGACGTCCACCTTCTTCTTTTGTTAATACGTAAACTTGTGCTTTAAATTTTGTATGTGGAGTAATTGTCCCCGGTTTAGCAAGTACTTGACCACGTTCAACTTCATCACGAGCAACCCCACGAAGAAGTGCACCGATATTGTCACCGGCTTCTGCTTGGTCTAATAATTTACGGAACATTTCAACACCAGTTACAGTTGTTTGTTTTGGTTCGTCTGAAAGACCAACGATTTCAACAACGTCACCAACTTTTAACACACCGCGTTCTACACGACCGGTGGCAACTGTCCCACGACCAGTGATTGAGAATACATCTTCAACCGGCATCATAAATGGTTTATCAGTTTCACGTTGTGGAGTTGGAATGTATTCATCAACAGCTTCCATTAATTCAAGGATTTTACCTTCCCATTCTGCGTCTCCTTCAAGAGCTTTCAAAGCAGAGCCTTTAATAACAGGGATATCATCACCCGGGAAGTCATATTCTGATAACAGGTCACGAACTTCCATTTCAACTAATTCTAATAATTCTTCATCGTCAACCATATCACATTTGTTTAAGAATACAACGATGTAAGGAACACCTACTTGACGAGAAAGAAGAATGTGTTCACGAGTTTGTGGCATTGGACCGTCAGCAGCAGATACAACAAGGATTGCTCCGTCCATTTGAGCTGCACCAGTAATCATGTTTTTAACATAGTCAGCATGTCCTGGGCAGTCAACGTGTGCATAGTGCCGTTTGTCAGTTTCATATTCAACGTGTGCAGTAGAAATCGTGATTCCACGAGCTTTTTCTTCAGGAGCACCGTCGATTTGGTCATATGCGCGAGCTTCTGCTTTCCCTTGTTTTGCAAGAACAGTAGTAATTGCTGCAGTTAAAGTAGTTTTACCATGGTCAACGTGTCCGATAGTACCAATATTAACATGTGGTTTTGAACGATCATATTTAGCTTTAGCCATTAGGATATATCCTCCTTTAATTTTAAAATTTACAAAATATATATGTAGCTCTGGAAAGGTGGTTAAACCATTTCCATCGCATTTGTAACCTTCAATAGTAGTTATACAAGATTCACTTTACAAAATCAATTATTGACCGCTATTTTTTTTGATTATTTCTTCAGCAATTGATTTTGGTACTTCTTCATAGTGATCCGTAAACATTGTAAAAGTACCGCGTCCTTGTGTGTTGGAACGCAATGAGGTTGCATATCCAAACATTTCGGCAAGAGGAACCATTGCACGAACAACTTGTGCGTTCCCCCGGGCTTCCATTCCCTCAACGCGACCACGACGAGAAGTAATATCGCCCATAATATCGCCCAAGTATTCTTCCGGAATAACAACTTCCACTCTCATAATTGGTTCCAGTAATACAGGGTTACATTTTTTAGCGGCATTTTTCAAAGCAAGTGAAGCCGCAACTTTAAATGCCATTTCGCTAGAGTCAACATCATGATAAGAACCGTCAAATAATTTTGCTTTAATGTCAACTAAAGGATAACCGGCAATGACGCCGTTTTTCATTGCATCTTCAAGTCCTGCTTGAACGGCTGGTATATATTCGCGTGGAACAACCCCACCGACAATTGCATTTTCAAATTCAAAGCCTTTACCTTGTTCATTCGGTGAGAACTCGATCCAAACGTGACCATATTGTCCACGTCCACCGGATTGGCGAACAAATTTTCCTTCAACTTGAGCTGAAGTAGTAAATGTTTCACGATATGCAACTTGTGGAGCACCCACATTTGCTTCTACCTTAAATTCACGGCGCATACGATCGACGATAATATCAAGGTGAAGTTCACCCATACCTTCGATGATGGTTTGACCTGTTTCTTGGTCTGTATGTGCACGGAATGTCGGGTCTTCTTCTTGAAGTTTTTGTAATGCTGTACTCATCTTGTCTTGGTCAGCTTTCGATTTTGGTTCAATCGCAACAGAGATGACCGGTTCCGGGAATTCCATAGATTCTAAAATAACCGGATTTTTTTCATCACAGAGGGTATCGCCGGTTGTTGTATCTTTCAAACCAACCGCTGCAGCAATGTCGCCGGCATAAACTTCCGGAATTTCTTGACGGTGATTTGCGTGCATTTGCAGAATACGCCCAATCCGCTCACGTTTCCCTTTTGTAGAGTTCAGTACATAGGATCCGGATTGCAATGTACCCGAGTAAACACGGAAGAATGTCAGTTTACCAACATATGGATCGGTCATTACTTTAAATGCTAATGCAGAGAAAGGCTCATCGTCATTTGCATGACGTTCAACATCTTCATTCGTATCCGGAATAATACCTTTGATAGAAGGTATGTCAAGCGGTGATGGCAGATAGTCGACTACTGCATCCAGCATCAACTGAACACCTTTGTTTTTAAATGCCGAACCGCAAAGTACCGGGAAGAACTCAACGCTTAAAGTTGCTTTACGAATACCTGCTTTCAGTTCTTCAACAGTTATTTCTTCACCTTCAAGATATTTCATCATTAAGTCTTCATCAAGTTCGGCAACAGCCTCAATTAATTTGTTGCGATATTCCTCAGCTTGGTCTTTATACTCGTCAGGAATTTCTCCCTCAGTAATTTCAGTACCAAGATCATTTGAATAAAATACAGCTTTCATTTCAACTAAATCGATAATACCGTTGAATTGATCTTCGGCACCAATCGGCAACTGAATCGCATGGGCATTTGCTTGCAAACGATCATGAAGTGTATCGACTGAATACAAGAAATTGGCCCCGATTTTATCCATTTTATTTACAAAAACAATTCTCGGTACCCCATATGTTGTTGCTTGACGCCATACAGTTTCTGTTTGTGGTTCAACACCGGATTGGGCGTCAAGAACAGTCACTGCACCGTCTAGTACACGTAAAGAACGTTCAACTTCAACAGTGAAGTCTACGTGTCCCGGGGTGTCGATAATATTTACACGGTGACCTTTCCATTGTGCTGTCGTAGCAGCAGAAGTAATGGTAATCCCCCGTTCTTGTTCTTGCTCCATCCAGTCCATTTGGGAAGCACCTTCATGGGTTTCACCAATTTTATGGATCCGGCCAGTGTAAAATAGGATGCGTTCGGTTGTTGTTGTTTTTCCTGCATCGATATGTGCCATGATTCCAATATTACGAGTGTTTTCTAAGGAGAACTCTCTTGGCATCCATATTTCTCCTTCCTTGTTATAATTATTAAAAAGTTAATTGCAAAAATCGTATACTTAATAATAGAAGTAATGAATTACCAACGATAGTGAGCAAACGCTTTGTTTGCTTCAGCCATTTTATGTGTATCTTCACGTTTTTTCACGGAAGCACCTGTATTATTTGCAGCATCCATGATTTCGTTGGCTAAACGTTCTTCCATTGTTTTTTCTCCGCGAAGACGAGCATAGTTTACTAACCAGCGTAAACCTAATGTTGTTCGACGATCAGGACGAACTTCTACAGGCACTTGATAGTTCGCACCACCTACACGGCGGGCTCTTACTTCTAATACCGGCATAACATTTTTAAGAGCTTGTTCGAAAACTTCCATTGGCTCTTTTCCGGTCCGCTCACGGATAATATCAAATGCTTTATAAAGGATTGTTTGAGCTTTTCCTCTTTTTCCATCAATCATAATTTTATTTACTAAACGTGTTACTAGTTTTGAATTATAAATCGGATCCGGTAACACATCTCTTTTCGCAACTGGGCCTTTACGTGGCATTACCTTATTCCTCCTTTCAAAAGAAAATCAACTTAAAAATGGTTTATTATTTCTTCTCTTTCGGACGTTTTGTACCGTATTTCGAACGACCTTGTTTACGGTTTTCTACTCCTGCCGTATCTAACGCTCCACGAACGATATGGTAACGTACCCCAGGTAAGTCTTTTACACGTCCGCCACGGATTAACACAACACTGTGTTCTTGTAAATTATGTCCGATCCCGGGAATATAAGCTGTTACTTCGATTCCGTTCGTTAGCCGAACACGAGCATATTTACGAAGTGCGGAGTTTGGTTTTTTCGGTGTCATCGTCCCTACACGTGTACATACACCGCGTTTTTGAGGTGATGCAAGGTTCGTTTGTTCCTTTTTAAAACTGTTATAACCCTTGTTTAGTGCAGGAGATTTTGACTTTTCAACAATCGCTTTACGTGGTTTACGAACTAATTGATTAATTGTAGGCATGATTTTTTCCTCCCTTCTTGGTTTTTTAAGCCCACACATCCAGGTGATTCATTTTTGGGCAAAAATAATTTTGTAGTTAAATAATTAACTACAGTAATATTTAATTCATAATAGCAACTGTTGCAGCACGCACGTCTATACCACACGCTTTTCCAAGTTTCTCCATGGAATCTACATAGATAATTGGCACATTTGCCTCATTCGCAATTTTAACAATTTCCGATATGAGTTTCTTATCGGCATCGCTAGCAACGATCACTTCATGAACAGAGCCCGACTTCAGAGCTTTCAAAGTTTGCTTTGTTCCTATTTTTATATTCCTGGCCTGTTTTACTTTTTCATAAGACATCTTATATATCCTCCAAAGCAACAGGATGATTAGGAGCACCTTGATTATATTAGCACCATAAAAATTAAAAGTCAAGTTGTTAATTGAATATTTTTAA
>NZ_JAJCHL010000048.1:0-26742 GCF_020554505.1 Caldibacillus sp. 210928-DFI.2.18 | reverse complement strand
TGACTTAAATGGTTTATTAAAACGCTTTGTCTTGTTCAGTTTTCAAGGTTCAATTAAGCAGCTATATTATTATACATTTAATATTATTGATTGTCAACTACTATTTATTTTTATAATAATATTTTTTTCTGCTTTTAAAAGCGACTTTTAAATAATAACATCGAAATTAGTTAGTGTCAATACTATTTTTAAAAACATTTACTAATCTTACTAAGCCAATATAGTCAAAATTAACAGGACACTATATTTTTGAGTTTCCACTTATGCCAATCCTTAAACTAACAATCATTTAACAAGACATTCTCTAAATAAAAACAGAATGTGAAGGAGATCGGTCAGTTATTTAATATTTCCTTTATTGAAATATCATTCTGTTCATTAAGTTGAATGACTTCATTACTCTCAACTAGTTGAATTACGGGTCTTGTCGGATAACGATGATCAATAAATAATATTTTACCAATTTGATGAGTAGATAATTTAATAAGCATATTCATTGATAATGGCATTAAACAATTTGTTAATGTTTGTAATACGGAAACATCCAGTTTTCCAAACATTTCTCTTGTCATTATTTCAATTGCTCTAAAAGGAGAAACCTTTGTTTTATAAATGCGGTTACAAATTAAAGCATGATATACATCTGCTATTGCTATTATTTTTGCATAAAGATGTATATTCTTCCCTTTCTCCTTTAAGGGATAACCACTTCCATCAATTCTTTCATGATGCTTTAAAACAGCTAACTTTGCACTTGTACTTAATGAAGGTATTTTTTGAAGCATTTTATAACTATATGTTGGATGAAGTTTAATTTCTCTTTGATCATCATTATTTATAATATTTTGGTTTAGTATTCCCGGATTTACCCTTGCCATTCCACAATCACATAAAGAACCTGCTAATGTAACCTGAAAACATTCTCCACGGTTCATATTTAATCTTTTTGCTAAATACCCGGAAATCAATCCGACTGATATGGCATGGTGATAAATATAATCTTGCACATTTTCAATATAATTTTGTAGAAATAAAACATGGATAGGTTCCTTTTCTAATTGTTCAAAAAGAGGAATCACCAATCTCCTTATAATACTAATATCTACTGTACCTCCGGATTGCCAACGTTGAAACTCTTTTTTATACTCCTTAACGACTTCCTGATAATGTTGCTGAAAATACAACAATTTTTTATCATTTTGCTTAGATTCAGATATGGGATCAATTTGATGATTTTTTGCCTTTTTCTTAATTAATTTTTCACTGTTATCTACTTTTACTGCCTCTACTTCTTTGACTGCAAATGCATTTAAAACATCAATAACTTCATTTGTAATTATTGTATCTTTCGGGACAATCGGTTTTTTCGTTAACCCGTTAACATTTTCAATTAGCCGTAGACCTGCTTCTGGTTTCAATTGAGAAACTCGCATTTTCATTAATTCTTCATCCTTTATTAAGTTATAAAATTGTACAATGCATTCTATTATTTATAATCGGATTTTTTCTTTCATTTTTTTATATTTCTTTTATAAATTTACAGTTTTTCCTGGTGAGCTGGATTTTACCCTAAATTAGTAAAATTGCCTTAAACCCTGATACCTCAACATTCTCTATTAAACTAGAAACATTGATTAATTATAAAATTATTTATTTTAAATTTTTATAAGGGCAAGAATACTTTGTGATATTATGATGGTTGTAAAAATTACATTTCGAAATTGATTTAGTTAATTAAACTTTTAGCTGCGGAAACGATTTCTTTTTGTGTGTTACGATATAATTTTGCAGTGGTCTTTAAAAATTTAAAATATTGTTTTATCAATTGAGTCATTTGCTGAAAATCATCCTTAAATCCTTTAATTTGGTTAACAAATGTAAGATTACCTTCCAGATCGTTCAAATTGCTTTTCAATCTTCTTAAATCATCCGCATAATCTTCCATCCGGTTTGACTGTAACTCTGCTGCCCACGTATTAATTTCCAAAATATCACCCACTTTAATACATATATTTTTAAAATAATCCAATTCTAATTAATTTTCAACATAAAATTATTGTTATCTTTGGTTGAAATATATGGTTTACATTCTGAACTCAGACGGGTGATTTAGTTCTACGCCAAGCAAAATTCCTGGCGGGTAATACTATGCTCCTGTATCACTTGTGGAAGTTTTGTTTCTTTAAACATCTTATGTTATGTTTTTTCATCATTTAGATTTCAGGCTCATTCGAAAGACCCAAATCATAAATAGAGACCCCAGGTAAAAAAAGACAGCCCATACAAGAAGAGCTGCCTCAATTATTTATTTATACGTATTGATCACCGGTTATATAAAAATCCAGTAACAATACAATTTCTCTTGATTGAGCATTTTAGCAATCAATCATCAGATTCATTATCTATTTGTTCTGTTCCTGCTGGTGAGCTATCTGTTTCGGTATCAGCCGTTATCGGTTGATCAGTTTGAGACTCATCATCCTTTTCCACTTTTGCCACAGCGGTAACTGTACTGTCATCCGTAAGTTTAATTAATTTTACGCCCATTGCATTTCGACCGATTCTGGAAATTCCGGAAACCGCCATTCGAATAATGATCCCGTTATCGGTAATAATCATTATGTCTTCATTTTCTGAGACTGATTTCATGGCCACGAGTTGTCCATTTTTTTCCTGAATATTGCATGTACGAATCCCTTTACCGCCGCGATTTTGAATACGGTATTGAGAAGCATGGGTCCGTTTTCCATATCCTTTTTCCGTAACAACTAAAACATCTTGATCTTCCTCTAAAATTTCCATGCCAATTACTTCATCATCTTTACCCAAAGTAATTCCTTTTACCCCTGAGGCAGTCCGACCCATTGAACGAACATCCGTTTCAACAAAGCGGATCAGCATTCCTTTTTTCGTACCGATGATAATATGCTTATTTCCATCGGTTAGACGAACAGAAATTAATTCGTCTCCTTCACGCAGATGGATAGCAATTAGTCCGTTGTTACGAATATTTGCGAAGGATGATAACGGGCACCGCTTGGAAATTCCTTGTCTTGTTGTAAAAAATAAATAAGCTTCATTATCTAATTTTTGCACAGGAATCATTGCATTAATATATTCATCTTTTTCAATTTCTATTAAATTGATTATAGGCAAACCTTTGGCTGTTCTTGAATACTCAGGAATGCGATATCCTTTGATTTTATAAACTTTGCCTTTATTTGTGAAAAATAATATCGTGTCATGGGTAGAAGTGGTAATTAAATTTTCGACAAAATCATCCTCATTTGTTCCCATGCCTTGAATTCCGCGACCACCGCGTTTTTGTGTACGATAGGTGGAAGATGGAGTCCGCTTAATATATCCTTTTCTTGTTAAGGTAATAATGACGGATTCTTCCGGAATTAAATCTTCATCATCAATTTCCTCGTCCCCACTAGTTGTTATTTCCGTACGGCGCTCATCATTATATTTTTCTTTAATTGCAGTTAATTCTTCACGAATAATTTCCAGTATTTTTTCCTCATCTGCTAAAATTGCCTTTAATTCAGCAATTAATTTAACAAGTTCCGCATATTCTTCTTCAATTTTCTCCCGCTCCAAACCTGTCAAACGTTGCAGACGCATATCCAAAATTGCCTGAGCTTGTTTTTCCGAAAGACCAAAACGAGTCATTAATCCTTCTCTGGCAATATCGGTTGTTTGTGAACTGCGAATTAAATTTATCACTTCATCAATATGGTCGAGAGCAATACGTAAACCTTCTAAAATATGAGCCCGTGCTTCTGCCTTTCTTAATTCATATTGCGTTCTTCTTGTGATAATTTCCTTTTGATGTTCCAAATAATAGTATAGCAATTGTTTAAGATTAAGGACTTTCGGTTGACCGTTCACAAGGGCAAGGTTATTGATCCCAAAAGTAGTTTGCAGGGCTGTATGCTTATACAAATTATTTAATAACACATTGGCATTCACGTCTTTTCGGAGTTCCATGACAATCCGCATACCTTGACGATCGGATTCATCACGTAATGCCGTAATTCCGTCAATTCGTTTTTCCCTGGCAAGTTCGGCAATTTTTTCAATCAATCGCGCTTTATTAACCATATACGGAATTTCTGTAACAACAATGGCTTGTTTACCATGAGCCATTTCTTCAATATTGACTTTTGCCCGTGTGGTAATGGAACCTTTACCGGTCATATAGGCTTTTCGAATGCCGCTTCTTCCTAAGATTAATCCACCTGTTGGAAAATCAGGACCCGGTATAAATTGCATTAATTCTTCAATGGAAATATCAGGATTATGGCTTAATGCGATAAGCCCATCAATCACTTCACCAATTTGATGGGGAGGCATATTGGTAGCCATACCAACGGCAATACCGGTTGTCCCATTCACTAATAAATTTGGAAATCTCGATGGCAGTACAACCGGTTCTTTTTCTTGACCGTCATAGTTATCTTGATAATCAATGGTATCTTTATTGATATCCCTCAGCATTTCCATTGCAATTTTGGACATCCTCGCCTCTGTGTAACGCATAGCTGCTGCAGAGTCACCATCGATGGAGCCAAAATTACCATGACCATCGACTAACGGATACCGTAAGTTGAAATCTTGGGCCATCCGCACCATCGTTTCATAAACTGCCGAATCCCCGTGCGGATGATATTTACCAATTACATCTCCGACAATACGGGCACTTTTTTTATGGGGTTTATCAGCTGTATTACCTAAATCATTCATCGAATATAAAACACGTCTTTGAACCGGTTTGAGACCGTCACGGACATCAGGAAGGGCGCGGGACACAATAACGCTCATTGCATAATCTAAAAAAGATGTCCGCATTTCCTCCGTTATTCTTCTTTCATTAACTTTTGAACTGGGTGTTTCAGCCATTAAATAGCGAACCTCCTTTTCCCATTCAGGAAATTTACACTTCAATTAATTTTTCATTATATATCCAAATTTTTGACATAAACTGCATTGTCTTCAATAAATTTTCTCCTTGGTTCAACCTGTTCCCCCATCAGCATTTCAAAAGTTTCGTCCGCTTCAATTGCATCATCTAATTGGACTTGCAAAAGTGTACGATTTGCCGGATCCATCGTTGTTTCCCATAATTGTTCCGGGTTCATTTCACCTAAACCTTTGTAACGCTGAATACCGGGCTTTGGACTACCAGGCAAAGATTTCAGAACGTCTTCCAGTTGGCTATCATTATAAACATATTCAACCCGCTTTCCTTGTTGGACCTTATACAGAGGTGGTTGGGCAATATATACATAACCCGCTTCAATAATTTGTCTCATAAAGCGGTAGAAAAATGTCAATAATAATGTTCTGATATGGGCACCGTCAACATCAGCATCTGTCATAATAACAATTTTATGATACCGGGCTTTCGATATATCAAAGTCTTCACCGATCCCGGTTCCGATCGCCGTAATCATGGAACGGACCTCATTATTGGATAAAATCCGATCTAATCTTGCCTTTTCGACATTCAAAATTTTCCCTCGGAGCGGCAAAATTGCTTGGAAATGACGATCCCGTCCTTGTTTTGCCGAACCACCCGCAGAATCTCCCTCAACGATGTAGAGCTCACATATAGACGCATCATTTGATGAGCAGTCGGCCAGTTTCCCCGGCAAGCTAGATATTTCAAGAACATTTTTACGGCGGGTCACTTCACGGGCCTTTTTTGCAGCCAGTCTGGCACGTGCAGCTAAAATTCCTTTATCGACAATTTTTCTTGCTACACTTGGGTTTTCTAATAAAAATTTCTCAAATGCTTCTGAGAAAAGAGCGTCCGTAATCGTTCTTGCCTCAGAATTTCCTAATTTTGTTTTTGTTTGCCCTTCAAATTGCGGGTTTGGATGTTTGATCGAGATAATGGCGACAATGCCTTCTCGCACGTCTTCTCCTGATAAATTTTCGTCTTTATCTTTTAAAATCCCATTTTTACGGGCATAGTCATTAATAACCCTTGTTAAAGCCGCTTTAAAACCGGATTCATGGGTACCGCCTTCATACGTATGAATATTATTGGCAAAAGAATAAATAATACTTGTGTACCCATCATTGTATTGGATGGATATTTCTATCTGAATACCGTCTCGATGAGCTTCAATATAGATCGGTTCTTCAAACAAAACAGTTTTTGACTTATTTAAACTGGCAACATAAGATTTAATTCCACCTTCATAGTGAAATTCCTCTTTTCGGTATTCCCCCCGTTTATCTTCAAGGGTTATTCTTAAGCCTTTATTTAGAAAGGCCAGTTCGCGAATTCTTTTTGCCAATGTATCGAAGTCAAATTCAACTGTTTCAGTGAAAATTTCCGGATCCGGTGTAAAATGAGTTGTTGTCCCGGTATGATCGGTTTCCCCAACTACTTTTAAGTCAAATAACGGCAAACCACGGGAATATTTTTGATAATGGATTTTTCCGTTTCGATGAACATATACTTCAAATTCACTTGATAATGCATTAACGACGGAAGCACCAACACCATGGAGACCCCCTGACACCTTATATCCACCGCCGCCAAACTTTCCGCCGGCATGAAGAACAGTATGAATAACTTCAACAGCCGGTCTTCCTAATTTTTCTTGGATGTCAACAGGGATACCACGTCCATTATCTTTAACAGTAATGCTATTGTCTTCTTCTATGATCACATCAATTTGGGTACAAAAGCCGGCCAGTGCTTCGTCTATACTATTATCAACAATTTCCCAAACAAGATGATGCAAACCTCTTGAACTGGTTGAACCGATGTACATACCCGGGCGTTTTCTTACTGCTTCCAAACCTTCTAGTACTTGGATTTGGTCTGCGTTGTAGGAAGTTTCCTGAATTTGTTTTTCTTCCATTGTCAAAATCTGTCACCTAACTTTCTCCAAAATCTCTATTCTTCACGATCAAATCAAATTGCCATTATTTACTTGAAATATGCTGGCTTTCGTCAATGTTTCATGGTGAATACCGTCTATGTTAGTTGTGGTTACAAATGTTTGTACTTTCCCTTGAATTGTACTTAATAAGTGAGATTGTCTATAGTCATCCAGTTCGGACAGTACATCATCTAATAGGAGAACCGGAAATTCCCCAATTTCACTTTTAATTAACTCAATTTCAGCTAACTTAACAGATAATGCTGTTGTACGTTGTTGTCCTTGTGATCCAAATGTTTGAACATCCCGACCATTTATTTCAAACAGAAGATCATCGCGATGAGGACCAAACAAAGTCATACCTCGCTCAATCTCTTTTTGTTTTTGATTAATAAATTTATCTTGATATTTATTAATCATTTTCGACAAATCGTCCTCTTCCGATACATCTACAGAAGGTTTATAGTAGATCTGTAAATTTTCCAATCCTCTGGAAATGCTAAAATGAATGGTTTTTGCCCATTCTTGTAGTAAATGTAAAAATTCAAATCTCTTCTTAATGATTTTTACGGCAAATTCAATTAGCTGCTCCGTGTAAATATCGAGCATCGTCATATCGGTTTGTTTTTTTGACTGCAATAATTTTAAATATTGATTTCGTTGATGTAATACTTTTTGGTAGAGACTAATATTATTTAAATAAACAGGGGAAACTTGGCCAATTTCCATATCAATAAATCTTCTTCTTATTCCCGGGCTTCCTTTAACAAGATTGAGATCTTCTGGAGCAAACATAACAACATTTATATTTCCGATATATTTGCTTAGTCTTACTTGTTCCAGATGATTACATTTTGCCTTTTTGCCTTTTTTCGTAATGAGCAATTCGAGGGGAATCGTATTATTTTTTTTTTCTACCCATCCTTCTATTTTAGCATAATCTTTGTCCCAATGGATGAGTTCTTTATCATTTGAGGTTCGATGTGATTTAGCCAGAGCCAGTACATAAATGGCTTCCAGCAAATTTGTTTTTCCTTGTGCATTTTCACCAATAATAACATTTACTTTGTTCTCAAAAGGAATACTTAATTGATTATAATTTCTGAAATTTTTTAAATCCAGTCGTTTAATATGCATTGATTTACATCCTTTAAGAGCTTTGAATGATAATAAAAGAATCACCATTTATGTCAATACAATCACCATTGCGCAGTTTTCTTCCGCGGCGATTTTCATAATCACCGTTAACTAACACTTCATTTTCTTTCAAAAACCATTTGGCCATACCACCGGAACTTACAAAATCTGTCATTTTTAAAAACTGACCAAGTGTAATATATTCTGTGTCAATCTTCAACTCATTTGCCATTGTTACCGATCCTTTCAAATACTCTAAATTCTATTTTACTAAATATCTGAAAAAGAAACAAAGTCCATGATGTTTTCTTGAATAGTCATTTTGCTCTTTATCGAACAATTGATGGTTTATTTTGAGGGAAATAAGGCAGTAATTAGGGGTAAAATCAAAAGGGGAAAGCCCCTAATTATTGTAACATACAGGAATAAATAGATTAAAACTGCAATCAGCAGGGAACCAATATCCCCGCCGATTGCAGAAAAGCTCTTATCCCACCCGTCTTCCCCATTCACTCAAATCGAGGTGGGATTCCTTCACTAGTCAATGAGTGTCCACTGATTGCTTTCTAAAATGTTCTTACCGGTAAAATTAATTGTAAAATGGTTTCGTCTTGATCTGTTTTGATAACAAAAGGACGCATCGTTCCGGTAAAGTAAATCGTGGCTTCAGATCCATCGATGGCTCGTAAAGCGTCAATCATATATTTTGCACTAAACGAGATTTTTATTTCTTCCCCTTCAATAGATAAACTTTTTACTTTTTCAACCACTTTTCCAATTTCCGGCGTGTAAGAAGTGATCTCGATCATATTCTGTTCCATTGTCGTAAATTTCACGACATTATTTTTTCCTTCACGTGCCAACAGTGAAGCACGATCGACAGCTTGGAGAAACTCTTTTGTGTTAATTTTCACCTTTGTTTTATTATCAGTCGGAATTAATTTTGCTGTATTCGGGTATTTTCCTTCCAACAATCGTGAATAAAATAAAAGATTTTTCGCTTTAAATAAAATTTGATTCGTGGTAACAAAGATTTCAACCAATGTTTGATTATTATCTTCTAAAATTTTTATTAATTCACTTAAGCTTTTACCTGGAATGACAATATTATAAGCTTGGTTATTGGCAAATTCTGTTTGTAAAGTTGCTTTTTTTAAAGCGAGTCGGTGACTATCTGTGGCGACTGCAATTAGTTCATTATTTTCGAAAACCCAATGAATACCGGTTAAAATCGGTCTTGTTTCCGATTGTGAAACAGCAAAGACCGTTTGTTTAACTAACGTAATCAATAAATCCGCCGGCATTGTAAAACTATGTTCACTATCAATGATCGGAAGACGAGGATATTCCTCTGCATCCAGTCCATGAATGACAAATTCTGCATTTCCTGAATGTATGACGGTTTTAAATTGATCATCGACCGTTATTTCTATAATAGAATCGGGTAATTTTCTTACAATTTCACTAAAGAAGCGAGCATGCAAAACAATCGAACCTGGTTCAATAATATCGACCAGTTCCGAATCATTTTCCTCTTTTGGGATGAATGATTTAATCGATATATCCGAGTTACTTCCTGTTAAAGCAACTCCTTCATCAGTCGCATCAATTTTTATTCCAATCAAAATCGGAATGGTTGTTCGTGATGCGACCGCTTTGATTACGTCTTGGATACTTTTCGATAATCGCTCCTTTTGAATGAGAAACTTCATTTTTCATCCTCCAATATATAATTATATTTAAAAATAAAAATAAAGAAGTAATAGTAATATAGACTGTGGATTTGTGGATAAGTGGCAACACGAATGTAAAATACAGTCTATCCACATGTGGACAGACTGTGCATGCTTTTGAAAATTTATCAACAATGTGCACAATTCTATTATAAATAAAGAATTGTATTTAGGAAAATGGTAGTTGTATAAAATACTTAGATTTTCAATTTATTTTCCAACTCTTGAATTTGTTTTTGAAATTGTGGATCGGTTTTTATTAAATTTGATATTTTTTCATGGGCATGAATGACAGTAGTATGGTCTCTTCCGCCAAATTCTTCGCCAATTTTCGGCAATGAGAAATCGGTCAGCTCTCTCGATAAATACATGGCTATTTGTCTAGGGAAGGCAATCGACTTTGTTCGTTTTTTTGCAGAAAAGTCCTCTAATTTTACGCCAAATTGTTCACCGACAACTCTTTGGATATCTTGAATTGTAATGACTCTTGGCTTGGAGCTAGGGATGATACTCTTCAAAGCTTCTGCGGCTAAATCTGCATTAATATCTTTATTTTCCAAAGACGAATAAGCAACGACACGGATTAACGCACCCTCCAGTTCACGGATGTTCGAGTCGATTTGATTCGCAATATATAACATAACTTCATTCGGTATATCTAGTCCATCCGCTTTTGCCTTTTTCCTTAGGATGGCAATCCGTGTTTCTAAATCCGGTGGAGTAATATCCGTGATTAATCCCCATTCGAAGCGGGAACGTAAGCGATCTTCCAATGTAGGTATTTCTCTTGGCGGTCTGTCACTCGAAATAATAATTTGTTTATTTTCTTCATGCAATGTATTGAACGTATGGAAAAACTCCTCTTGGGTTGATTCTTTTCCGGCTAAAAATTGGATATCATCGATAAGTAAAATATCTACATTACGATACTTATTGCGAAAGTCATCCGGCCGATTGTCGCGGATCGAATTAATAAATTCATTAGTAAATTTTTCCGAAGTTAAATACACCACTTTTGCCATGGGGTTATGTTCCAAAACGTAATGTCCGATCGCATGCATTAAATGGGTTTTTCCGAGGCCCACACCGCCGTAAATAAAAAGGGGATTATATGCTTTTGCCGGTGCTTCAGCGACAGCCAGTGAAGCAGCGTGAGCAAAACGGTTACCTGATCCGATGACAAATGTCTCAAATGTATATTTGGGGTTCAACATATGTTGTGCGGAGTCAGTTATAACTTCCGGTTTTGCTGGTTTTTTATTCGCTGGCGAAACCATTATCGGGTCATCCATATTGGATTCAGGAATGACAAATTTTAATGACATATTTTCTCCGATTAATTCATATAAAATTTCTGTAAGGATTTCTTTATAATTCCCGTCAAGCCATTCCCTTGCAAAATCATTGGGTGCTTCAACAATTAACGTGTTTTTGTTTAATGCAATGGCCTTGGTTGACTTAAGCCAAGTTTCAAAACTCGGTTTACTTATTTTCTTTTCAATGACATTTAACGTTTTTCCCCAAAGGTCATCGATATTTTCCAATGGCCGCTCTACCTCCTTGACCTGTTTACTTCATGGTCCGTTCACCAAGACAGTTGTTTTATTTGTGGATAAATTATAATATAGGAAAAAAATTACTTGTCAACATTTTTCACGGTTGTGGATAAAAAAATCCAGAGATATAGAATAACTTATTCACATGTTATTAACAATTTGTGGATAAGTTATAATTAACGATTAATTATCCATAGTTAAAACACAATTCATCATATCAAAATATACCTTATTCTGCAATGGTTTACGGTAAATATCCACAAAATAACTGATCTGTTAAAATAAAAATATCCACAAGTTGCGCCTATGTGAAAAAGTTGTCGATATCTTGTGGATTTATGTCAATGCTTGTCGAAAAAATATCCACAACAGAGGAATCATTTTTGACTTGTAAGGAGGAAGAATCGATGGGAGAGGGATTATGCTTGTGACCGATTAGTCAAAATATCGACTAGCTAATTGACTGATCGGTCAATTTATCATCGATTTTCTCCATTAATTGATGTTGATGATGTAGGATAAACATATCGGAAAGTGATTTTTCGGTGCTTGACATTCCAATGTCATTGTTTTTATAATAGTAAAGACTGTCGTGAGTTGTTTCCTCATAGGGAGGTGTCATATATGAAAAGAACGTATCAACCAAATAAAAGAAAAAGAAGTAAAGTACATGGATTTCGTGAAAGAATGAGTACGAAAAACGGCCGTAAAGTATTAGCTCGCCGTCGTCGTAAAGGAAGAAAAGTACTATCTGCATAGGCCACTGACCATTCAGTGGTCTTTTTTATAAAAGAAGGAAGTGCTGTTTTGCAGCTTTTTTGGAGCCTAACAATAAAACTTGTCCAAAGTTTTTTGACATTGTATGCTTATACATTAAAAATAAAATTTATTTATTCGGGCAGGGACAGTTTAATCTAAATATGTAGGTGTTTTCTGTGAAAAAAGACTATCGGATTAAAAGCAATAAAGATTTTCAACTCAT
This sequence comes from Caldibacillus sp. 210928-DFI.2.18, assembly GCF_020554505.1. NCBI lineage: Bacteria > Bacillati > Bacillota > Bacilli > Caryophanales > Bacillaceae > Caldibacillus > Caldibacillus sp. 210928-DFI.2.18. The sequence goes on along the minus strand of NZ_JAJCHL010000048.1, from coordinate 14,429 downwards.
TTTTAAAAATGGACGTTCCTTTGCAAATCGGCAATTTATCGTCTATTTGTATGAAAATAATTCAGTCAACCATTTCCGGCTTGGCCTGTCCGTCAGTAAAAAAATAGGGAATGCCGTTACCCGAAATCAGATAAAAAGATATGTAAGGCAGGCATTTTTGGAATTACAGAATGATATAGATGCGAAAAATGACTACATTGTTATTGCTAGGAAACCTGTTCGTGACATGAATTACCATCAAGCAAAAAGCAGCTTGATCCATGTGTTAAAAATAGCAAAAGCTTTACCGCGAAATTTTTCATCCAACCCGTAATGTGAATGGTTTTTTTTGGATAAAATAATATTAACAACGAATTTAATAGGAAAGTCTATCAAAATACTTATGAAAAATGGTAAAATACAAATGATAATGAAACATTTGGACGCTTTTACCCACTATTAACGGCAAGTCAAGGGCTCTCATCGAAAAAGGGGAAGATTATGGGAGAGGGACATTTTTATGTCAATAATTGGTAGCATTTTTATGATAATCGAAAACAGGGGGAATTGGGTGAGTGAACGATAAATTCAGGTCCATGATTATACTGTTGTTGACAACCGTCCTATTAAGTGGTTGTACAGAAATTAATGAGCCGATTACAAAGGATTCCACGGGAGTTTGGAATGAATTAATTGTTTACCCTTTATCATGGTTAATGGTAGAAACAGCTCAATTTTTTGGGGAACCTTTGGGCTACGGTTTATCGATAATTTTAATAACTGTTTTGATTCGTCTTGCCATTTTACCATTGATGATAAAACAAATAAAAAGTACGAAGGCCATGCAGGTAATACAACCGGAACTGGCAAAATTACAAGAAAAATATAAATCAAAAGATGCAATGACCCGGCAAAAATTACAACAAGAGCGATTATTATTGATGGAAAAATATAATATAAATCCGATGGCAGGGTGCTTGCCTCTTTTCATTCAAATGCCGATTTTGCTAGGGTTCTATCAAGCGATTATGCGGACAGAGGAACTGAAAGGGAATTCCTTTATATGGTTTGAATTAGCATCTCCGGACCCATATTTTCTACTACCCATTCTTGCAGGTGTTTCCACTTTTATTCAACAAAAAGTAATGACGAAAGGGCAGGAAGGAAATCCGCAAATTGTAATGATGCTTTGGTTAATGCCGGTTATGATTATTATCTTTTCTTTATATTTACCATCAGCGTTACCTTTATACTGGATTGTTGGAAATATTTTTTCTATCATTCAATCTTATTTTATTCAAACACCTGAGATTACAAATATTACTACTCAACCAGCTGTTGCTGGACGCACGGGAGGCAGGAAAAAGTGAAGGAACTAACGGCTACCGGCCAAACTGTTGAAGAAGCGATTGAAAAAGGAATTAGTCAATTAAAGGTTTCAAGAGAGAAAGTAGATATAAAAGTGATTGATGAGGGAAAAAAAGGGATTTTCGGTATTTTTGGTTCTCGGCTTGCGATTGTTAAGTTAACGGTTAATGTTGATCCGGTGATGGAAGCGAAACAATTCTTATCTGATGTATGTAAGCAAATGGACGTGGAGGTTAATATTGAATCGACGATAGATGGAAAATATGTATATTTTCAATTGAACAGTGATAAAACTGGGCTTTTAATTGGTAAAAGAGGACAAACATTGAACGCTTTACAAATATTGACTCAAGTCGTATTAAATCGATTCAGTGAAGAGTTTATGAATGTCATTTTAAATGCGGAAAATTACCGTGAAAAACGGGAAGAAACGCTGGTATTACTTGCAAATCGTTTGGCTAATAAAGTAATTAAAGAAAAAAAGGAAATTTCCTTGGAACCGATGCCTTCTTTTGAACGGAAAATCATTCATGCGGCACTGGCTGATAATGAAAAAATAAAAACATATTCAGTTGGAACGGACCCGCATCGGCATCTGGTCATTTCACCAAAATAGGTCAAAACGATAAAATGAAAAATGAGATAAAGGGGTCAAGCTGGCCATACAAAGAAACCAAGTTTATCAGATTGGTTTTTGTATCGCTATGCTTGACCCTTATTTTACGTTAAGAAAGGAAAAGTTTCTTTGAAGCATACGAATTCTACTTGTTGACCAAAAAAATTTAATCATCCACATGTGCACAAATTTTAATCAAACAGTATAATAATTGTTATCAACATGTGGATAAGTTAAAATGAATGAGATAAAACATAAATTGGATGATATATAAGAAATATTTTCGTTAATATAGTATAGAGATTGGTGCGACCGGGAGAGTATAATAAAATAGATTTAGTAAAAGGTGAGGAAAGCATGGATATAGATACAATTGCAGCGATATCGACTCCGCTTGGTGAGGGAGCGATTGGGATTGTTCGGATTTCGGGTCCGGAGGCAATAAATATTATTGATCAAATATTCCAAAGTCCATCAGAAAAAAAATTGCAAGAGGTAGCGTCTCATACGATCCATTATGGTCATATTTATGATCCTAAAGAACAAAAGACCATTGAGGAAGTAATGGTTTCGGTAATGCGAGCTCCGAAAACATTTACACGTGAGGATGTAGTTGAAATCAACTGTCACGGTGGTTTATTGTCCGTAAATCGCGTCCTGCAATTAGTATTAACCCACGGTGCCCGTATAGCTGAACCGGGTGAATTCACAAAAAGGGCATTTTTAAATGGGCGGATTGATTTATCACAAGCGGAAGCAATTATGGATTTAATCAGAGCAAAAACCGATAAAGCAATGACGAATGCGATTGGACAATTGGAAGGTCGGTTATCGAAAAAAATTAAGAGATTGCGGCAAGAACTGTTGGAAGTTTTAGCCCAGGTTGAAGTAAATATTGATTATCCGGAGTATGATGATGTAGAAGAAATGACACATAAACTTTTTAAAGAAAAGGCGTTATATGTCAAATCAGAAATTGAGAAGTTGCTTGAGACAGCGAAGCAGGGAAAAATTTTACGGGAAGGAATAAAAACCGTAATTATCGGGCGGCCAAATGTCGGCAAATCTTCGTTATTAAACAGCTTTGTCCATGAAAATAAAGCGATCGTTACAGATATACCGGGGACAACAAGAGATGTGATTGAAGAATATGTAAATATTCATGGCGTCCCATTAAAGTTAATTGACACAGCCGGAATTCGTGACACGGAGGATGTGGTTGAAAAAATCGGTGTCGAACGGTCCCGGCAAGTTTTGCGGGAAGCGGACTTAATTTTATTTTTGCTGAATAATAATGAACCGTTGACAGAGGAGGACATTCATTTATTTGACACAATCGAGGGAATGGATGCGATTATTGTTGTCAATAAAGTAGACTTGCCTCAAAAAATCGATTTTAATGAGGTAAAGAGGAAGGCTCGCGGTCGGAAAATTGTCAAAATCTCGGTCAAAGATGATAAAGGAATTGAAGAATTGGAAACAATGATTTCAAACATGTATATGGCCGGTAATCTGGAAACGGATGACTTAACATATGTATCGAATGCACGCCACATTGGGTTACTGAATCAAGCGTTGCAATCAATAAATGATGCATTAGATGGAATTGGGATGGAAGTTCCAATTGATATTGTCCAAATTGATATGACGAAAACGTGGGAACTGTTGGGCGAAATTATTGGTGAAAGTGTCCACGATGAATTAATTAATAAATTATTTTCCCAATTTTGTTTAGGAAAGTAGGGGAATGGAGGTTAGAAAATGAAAACATATGAAGCGGGAGAATATGATGTCGTTGTTGTAGGGGCCGGACATGCCGGGTGTGAAGCGGCTCTAGCAACAGCGAAAATGGGTGCAAAAACTGCTTTAATAACGATTAGTCTTGATATGATCGCTTTCATGTATTGTAATCCGTCAATCGGCGGTCCGGCAAAAGGTATTGTTGTTCGGGAAATCGATGCTTTAGGCGGAGCAATGGGAAAAGTTATTGATAAAACAGCCATTCAAATGCGCATGCTCAATACCGGGAAAGGTCCTGCCGTCCGGGCATTACGGGCTCAAGCAGATAAAGTATTGTATCAACAAGAAATGAAAAAAATGTTAGAAAATCAAGAGAATCTGGAATTAATCCAAGGAATGGTTGAACAATTAATTATTGAAGATGGTGAATGTCAAGGTGTTATAACAAAAACAGGAGCCATTTACCGTGCAAAAACGGTCGTTGTCACAACAGGAACGTTTTTACGCGGAGAAATAATTATTGGTGAATTAAAATATTCGAGCGGACCGAATAATCAACAACCTTCCATAAAACTTTCCGAGCATTTAGAACAACTCGGTTTTGATTTAGTTCGCTTTAAAACGGGTACGCCGCCACGGGTAAATGGAAATACAATCGATTATTCAAAAACGGAAATCCAACCGGGTGATGAACATCCGCGAACATTCTCTTATGAAACAATGGAGGAGATTACCAATCAATTGCCTTGTTGGCTAACGTATACAACAGAAGAAAGTCATAAATTAATTGATGCTAATTTACACCGCAGCCCAATGTTTTCCGGGATGATCAAAGGCAGAGGACCAAGATATTGTCCATCCATTGAAGATAAAGTTGTTCGCTTCCATGATAAACCGCGTCATCAAATCTTTTTGGAACCTGAAGGGAGAAATACAGAAGAAGTCTATGTACAAGGCCTTTCTACAAGCCTTCCGGAAGAGGTGCAACACGAATTATTAAAAACGATACCGGGATTAGAAAATGCAAAAATGATGCGAACCGGTTATGCGATTGAATATGATGCAATCATTCCAACACAGTTATGGCCGACTTTGGAAACAAAAGCAGTTAAAAATCTGTATACAGCGGGACAAATTAATGGAACAAGCGGTTATGAAGAAGCGGCCGGACAAGGATTAATGGCAGGAATTAATGCAGGCTTACGTGCGCTCGGCAAAACAGAAGAAGTGATTTTAAAACGGTCGGAAGCCTATATCGGTGTATTAATCGATGACCTGGTGACAAAAGGTACGGTTGAGCCTTATCGTCTGTTAACGTCAAGAGCAGAATATCGATTATTACTACGTCACGATAACGCTGATTTACGTCTTACGGATCTTGGATATAAGCTTGGGTTAATTAGTGAAGAACGGTTCCAACGATTTCTTGAGAAAAAAGAAAAAATTGACCGGGAAATAAAAAGGTTACATGCAACCAGAATCAAACCAAATGCAAAAACGCAAGAATTAATCAAAAGTATCGGCGGAAGTGAATTGAAAGACGGGATTTTGGCAAGTGATTTACTAAAAAGACCGGAAATGAAGTATGATTATCTAAAAAAATTAATCCCGGCAGAAGAAGAATTATCACCTGAGATTGAAGAACAAGTCGAAATTCAAATCAAATATGAAGGTTATATTAGTAAAGCTTTACAACAAGTTGAGCGGCTCAAGAAAATGGAAGATAAAAAAATCCCACTCAATATTGATTACGATGCGATTCAAGGGTTGGCGAATGAAGCAAGAGAAAACTTAAAAAAAGTTCATCCATTAACGTTGGCTCAAGCATCAAGAATATCAGGAGTCAATCCGGCTGATATATCGATTTTACTCATATATTTGGAACAAGGAAAAATTGCCCGCGTCGCCAATGAGTAACAAAATGTTGCTCATTGGCTAAAGTGAAAACAACTTCCTCGGAAAGAGTGAGCAAATTGAATAGAGAACAATTTCTATCAGAATTAGAAAAGTTGCATATTCATTTAACGGATGAGCAGCTTCATCAATTTGAATTATATTATCAAACTTTAATTCATTGGAACGAAAAAATGAATTTAACAGCCATTACAGAAAAGGGAGAGGTTTTCTTAAAACATTTTTATGACTCTTTGACGATCGTTAGGGAATTTCCATGGTCACTGGCTGAAAATTTTACTGTTTGTGATGTAGGTGCAGGTGCCGGTTTTCCGAGTATTCCTTTGAAAATCGCCTTTCCTCATATTCAAGTTTCCATTGTAGACTCCTTAAATAAGCGAATAAATTTTTTAGAAGAATTAGTGACAACATTAAAATTAACAGATGTCCATTTATACCACGATCGAGCAGAAATATTCGGTCAAAATCCGCAACACCGGGAAAAGTATGACTTGGTAACTGCTCGAGCAGTGGCCAAAATGTCAATCCTAAGTGAATTTTGCTTACCTTTAGTAAAACCGGGCGGGTATTTCATTGCTTTAAAGGGAGCAAGTGGAGAAGAAGAATTGGAAGAGGGGAAAAAGGCAATTATGACGCTCGGAGGAAATATTTCCGGGGTACAATCTTTCATTTTGCCTTTTGAAAATAGTGAACGGACCATCATCCATATCCATAAAGCAAAACCAACACCAAAAAAATACCCGAGAAAACCGGGCGTTCCAACGAAAAATCCTTTATAATAAAAGAAACAAAACATGTTCTTTCATAAATTTACAAAATTTGATTCGAATAAGAAGGAACTTGGCGGGAAATAGAGAAATATGTATATAAGTATACTACGGTTATTTTATGGATGGAGATATCATTTTTTGATTGGATCAGTTCTGACTAATGATAAACACTCTAAAAAGGCTTTACACTAGGTACAAGATGAATAATCATTTGAATAGCACAAATGTTCGCTATGGAGTAAGTTTTTGTAGAAACATGTCTTTTTGGGTGCTGACGATATATTAAACAAGTTTCTTCAAGGCCAGGGAGTTTTAAAAGGATGGTGAAGAATAATGAAACATCCATTATCACGTATATTTGGGGTTACTGAAAAGTTGGAGACAAATATGGATGAAGAAAAAGAAACTTTATTAGACGTTGACAGAGAGGAAATCGTTAAAGTTCCAGTCGAACAAATTATTCCTAATCGGTTTCAACCCCGAACGATTTTTGATGAAGAAAAAATTGATGAATTAGCACGGACGATTCATACACATGGGATGATCCAACCAATTGTCATTCGCCAACTGGACCATGATCAGTATGAAATTATTGCTGGAGAAAGACGCTATCGGGCCATAAAAAAATTAGGTTGGGAATATGTTCCTGCCATTATTAAAGATATGAACGATAAACAAACGGCTTCGATTGCTTTAATTGAGAACTTACAAAGAGAAGAACTGACACCGATTGAAGAAGCAATTGCCTACAATCAATTGATTGAAATTCATGAATTAACGCAAGAAGCTTTAGCTCAACGTCTTGGAAAAAGCCAATCGACGGTTGCGAATAAACTTCGGTTGCTCAAGCTCCCCCAACCAATTCAAGAAGCTTTATTGTCGAAAACGATTACTGAACGACATGCCCGGGCATTGATGCCACTAAAAGATGAAGAAAAACAGTTAAAGGTTTTTAACGAGGTAATCGAAAAAAATTTAAACGTAAAACAAACGGAAGAAAGAATTAATAAACTATTATCACAGGATGCGAAGCCGAAACCAAAGCGGATTTCTTTTAGTAAAGACGTCAGAATCGCGGTTAATACAATCAGACAATCTTTGCAAATGGTACATAAAAGTGGAATTAATGTTGACTCGGTTGAGGAAGAGCTCGATGATTTTTATCAAATCACCATTCGCATTCCTAAAAAGAAATCATAGATTAATAGAATTTGTTATGGAAGGAAAACGCGGGCGTCAGTGCAAAAAAAAAAAAAGATACCATGTTTTCGGCTGCGATGCATTTATTGATAAAGTGATGGCTTTTTTTATAGGGAGTTTATGCTTTCTATGCTTTCCTTGTGTGCTAATCTGTAATTCTTAAAATTTCCAACTGGGCCGCATAGGGCATCTTTGTTGGAAATTTAAAACTTTCTTAACGTATATGAAAAGACTGCTTGGTTCAGTCTTTTTTTTATTGAAAATTTTTTTGTGAATCTTAAAAATATCAGTATTAGCCAATAAAACTACTAGAATGGTAAAATTTCATATGATTAAATGCCAATGATTATTTATAGAAATGAAAAGTTTTTTTCTCATTTTCATGGTAAAATAGAATAAGTTTTAAGTTTTAAGGTAGGTGAAACTGTGAGTAAGATTATTGCAATTGCTAACCAAAAAGGCGGAGTAGGAAAAACGACAACATCTGTTAATTTGTCTGCCTGTTTAGCTTATATTGGAAAAAAAGTATTGCTTGTCGATGTAGACCCACAAGGTAACGCAACAAGTGGGATAGGTATAGAAAAAGCTGATGTTTCAAAATGTATATATGATATTTTAATTGATGATGAAGATACGAAAAATGTTGTTCTTTCTACTCAAGTTGAAAATTTATTTGTCATCCCTGCAACGATTCAGTTAGCGGGAGCGGAAATTGAATTAGTACCAACGATTTCAAGGGAAATGAGATTGAAACATGCTCTATTACAAGTAAAGGATCAGTTTGATTATATTATTATCGACTGTCCACCATCTTTAGGACTATTAACCTTAAATGCATTGACGGCAGCAGATTCTGTTCTGATCCCGGTGCAATGTGAATATTATGCCTTGGAAGGTCTGAGTCAGTTACTGAATACAGTTCGTCTTGTACAAAAACATTTAAACAGTGATTTAAAAATAGAGGGTGTTCTCTTAACGATGCTGGATGCCCGAACAAATTTAGGAATCCAAGTGATTGATGAAGTAAAGAAATACTTTCAAAATAAGGTTTTTAATACAATTATTCCAAGAAATGTCCGACTAAGTGAGGCACCGAGTTATGGTAAACCAATAATCATTTATGATCCAAGATCTAGGGGTGCAGAAGTATACCTAGAATTAGCAAAGGAAGTGGTGGTGAATGGCTAAAGGTCTTGGCAAAGGGTTAGATTCTTTGTTTTCAAATGTTAAATTAGAAGAAGAAGAAATCGTTCAAGAAGTAAATATTAAAGAATTACGACCAAATCCGTATCAGCCACGAAAAATTTTCTCGGATGAAGCGATTGAAGAATTAAAGCAATCCATTCTTGAACATGGTATCCTTCAGCCTTTAATTGTTCGCAAAAGTATAAAAGGATATGAAATTGTTGTTGGTGAACGTCGCTACCGTGCTGCGAAAATGGCGGGGTTGGACATCGTTCCGGTTGTTGTAAGAGATTTGAATGACCAGCAAATGATGGAATTAGCAGTATTAGAAAATTTACAAAGAGAAGATTTAACCCCCATTGAAGAAGGGGCAGCTTACCAAATGTTGATGGATCAGCTGCACATCACTCAAGAACAATTGGCAAAAAGATTGGGAAAAAGTAGACCGCATATCGCAAATCATGTTCGCCTACTTTCTTTACCAAAGGAAATTCAGCAGTTGATTATTGATGGTAAATTGTCAATGGGCCATGGTCGTGCACTGCTCGGATTAAAGAAAAAGGATAAAATAAAACCTGTTGTAGACAAAGTAATAAAAGAACAATTAAATGTTCGGCAATTGGAACAACTTGTCAACAACTTGAATAAAAATGTTCCACGTGAAACAAAAAATCAAAAAGAAAAGAAAGATATCTTTTTAATCGAACAAGAAACATATTTACGTGAAAGATTTGGAACAACTGTTAATATTAAACAATCAAAAAACAAGGGGAAAATAGAAATCCAATTTTTTTCTAAAGACGATTTAAACCGTATTTTAGAAATTTTGAATTCGGACTCGTAGAATAAGTCATGTATAGTGACTTATTTTTTTACATTAGGAACGGAAGGATGCCGAGAAATACCCTGTCAACTTCGGTAATTCATACGTTTCTTCATTTGAGAATTTTTTTATTCTATTATGGAGCGGAAAAACTATTTTATTTTTACAGATGGTAGAGATACGAAAAGATATGATAGTATAAAAGATACATTTATTCTTTTAAAAAATTTGTAGGTGAAATTATGGCATTATGGGGAACAATTGTCAATGTACTATTTATTATTATTGGTTCACTGATCGGGCGGTTATTAGCAAATATCCCTGAATCAATGAAAAATACGATTATGAAGGGGATCGGTTTAACTGTTTCCGTTTTAGGAATCCAAATGGGAATTAAAAGCAGTAATTTTCTATATGTGATCATTAGTATTGTTTTAGGGGCTGTTATTGGGGAATGGTTATGTTTAGAGGAAAAATTAAATCAGTTTGGAATCTGGATTGAGAAGAAAGTTGGAGGGAAATCAAAAGGAAATATCGCCCAAGGTTTTGTAACAGCCACACTTATTTTTGTGATCGGGGCAATGGCGGTTGTTGGTGCGCTAGATAGCGGAATTCGCGGTGATCATCAAGTCCTTTATACAAAGGCGGTTATTGATGGTTTTACAGCAATTATGTTGACAAGTACGCTTGGTTTAGGTGTCGTTTTTTCCAGTATACCGGTCTTTCTTTATCAAGGTTTCATCGCTTTATTCGCAAACCAAATGAATCGGTTGATTCCCGAACAGGTAATGGATATTTTCATTTTGGAGCTGACTGCAACAGGGGGAATTATGATTCTAGCCATAGGGTTAAATATTTTAGAAATAACGAAAATTAAAGTAGCAAATCTGTTACCCGGTTTGATCGTGATTGCTGTGTTGGTATCAATTGTAGGCTTTTTTAAATATTAGTCAGTGGGGAATCGGTATCCCCACTGATAGGTAGATGGATAAATTCATTCTCCCACCTAAGCTTCCCCATCTTACTAAATGCCGGAACTTCTCCATTCGCCCATTTAAACAGTATCTTCGTTCAAAGATAGTGTTTGTGCTTTAGACATTTGTTCAAAATGGTAAAGTAAACCGGCTTTATAAATTCCTTCTGCCATCGTTTTTGCTAAATTCATAACAAGATGTAATCTAGTGTTTTGTAATACAAAATACTCCATAAATCCACTGATATTTACAATTCCGGTCATATGAATATCACCAACAGCCGGCAATGTTTTATTAACACCTGCACCCGGTTTTAACGAACCGTTTTTAATATGAATGGTCCCCACATTTTTACTATGGCCTAAACAGGCATCGATACCGATAATAAAAGGATTGTTAAAACGACTCTCAATCATATCCAGTTTTTCGGTCAAATTAATGGCATGAATAGGTTCATCCAAAGTTCCAAAAACATAAAAATTTCCGGGTAAATTTCTTTCCGTAACAAGACTGCCGACCAGTGGTCCCAGTGAATCTCCGGTTGATCGGTCCGTACCTATACAAATAAAAACAATTGGAACTGAAAAATCATTTGGTAAAAATGATAGTAATGCATTAGCGAGTTTGCTGGCTGCGAAACGATCCTGCCAATCTATTTTCAAATCACTTTTTCCTTTTATAAACCCGGTTCTAAACATATTTTCCCACCTTTACCGGTAATCATTTGTATTATAAGTTTAGTTAGATTTAAAGTTTTTTATACATGGAGGAACAAAATTGGGAAATTAATTTGTTTAAATTACTTATTGTAGAGAGGATTATGCTATAATTATTTAAATATGATGTAGCGTGTTTTTATGATTGAATATCCTTTCTTGGGGAAAGAGTAATAAAATGTGGAGGAGTTTGAAAATGGAAGAGAAGACATTTCAGTTGAATGATATTGTTGAAATGAAAAAACAACATCCTTGTGGTACAAACCGTTGGAAAATCATTCGGTTAGGCATGGATATTCGGATTAAATGTCTAGGCTGCTCTCACAGTGTCCTTTTACCAAGAAAAGAATTTGTAAGGAAAATGAAAAAAGTCATTGATCATGCTGATTAATTTTCATGATGTAAATGTTAATTACCACGGCAATTCTTGTCATTATGAAAAGGTAATTTTTGATTGTCACCCAAAAAGGTTTTACATGAAATCCAGTATTCATTATAATTTGTTCTGTTCGATACTTGATTTTTCTAACCATTAAGTTTTGATCAGATGAAATCATATATTAGGAGTGAAATAAATGGCTTTAACAGCAGGTATTGTCGGTTTACCGAATGTTGGGAAATCGACACTTTTTAATGCAATTACCCAAGCGGGTGCAGAGGCAGCAAACTATCCATTTGCAACAATCGATCCGAATGTAGGGGTCGTTGAAGTTCCGGATGCCCGTTTAGATAAGTTGACAGAAATGTATCAACCGAAAAAAACGATACCAACGACGTTCGAGTTCACCGATATTGCCGGTATTGTCAAAGGAGCAAGTAAAGGTGAAGGATTAGGGAATAAATTTTTGGCTAATATTCGCCAAGTGGATGCCATTTGTCATGTTGTTCGTTGTTTTGATGATGAAAACATTACCCATGTGGCCGGCAGGGTCGATCCGCTTGATGATATTCAAACCATCAATCTCGAATTAATTCTTGCTGATATGGAAACAGTGGAGAAAAGGATTGCCCGTGTTGAGAAATTGGCAAAGCAAAAAAATAAAGAGGCTCAAGCTGAATATGAAATTTTAACCATGTTAAAGGAAACGTTTGAAAATGAACTTCCTGCAAGAACGATTGAATTCAATGAAGAACAACAAAAAATAGTGAGAGGTTTTCAACTTTTAACGATGAAACCTGTTTTATATGTTGCAAATATCGGGGAAGATGATGTTGCAAATGCAAATAAAAATAAATATGTCCAAGTAGTACAGGACTTTGCCGAGAAAGACCATGCGGAAGTTGTTGTTATTTGTGCAAGAATTGAAGAAGAAATTGCCGAATTAGAACCGGAAGAAAAAGCAGCATTTCTTCAAGAATTAGGTATTCAAGAGTCCGGATTGGATCAAATGATTCGAAAAGCTTACCATCTTTTAGGATTGGCGACATTTTTTACTGCCGGGGTTCAAGAGGTTCGAGCCTGGACATTTAAAAAAGGAATGAAGGCGCCTCAATGTGCCGGAATCATTCATAGTGATTTTGAAAGAGGCTTTATTCGGGCGGAAACGGTATCCTACGATGATTTAGTCGCATACGGATCATTTAATAAGGCTAAAGAAGCCGGAAAGGTTCGCTTAGAGGGAAAAGATTATATTGTCCAAGATGGAGACATTATGCATTTTCGGTTCAATGTATAAAATTGCAGGTTGAGAACGGTCTCGAAGCCAAATGAAGCTGTGAAAAAATGAAAAAAAGCATCGAGACCATCTCTCGGAGTCAAATAATGCATTGAAGAATGGAGAAAAGACCACGACACCCGCTCTCAATGCCAAAAAAAGTATCGATTGACTTGAAAAAAGACCGGCTCTCGAGGACAAATGGAGTTGCGAAACAATGAAAAATGACATCGAGCCCCGGTGACATCGAGCCCCGGCCCTTCTTTTCCCTTGCTCATTTCACTACCCGCATCCGTCGACCAAGACAGAAAAAGCAGAATAAAAGCAAGTTTGGAGAGAATATTCAAACTGGGATTTTTAATTACACTGGTGTGTTAATACACCAAGGAAAACTTATTACATCCCCAAATACCGTTTGGTTTAATTCAGGGATTTTTCTAGTGTATAATATAGTTAGAAATTAGGGGGGGTATATGAGTTGTATGGAAATGCAGCAAATTTGGGAGAAATATGTCCTTGAAAATTCACTCGATTCATTTATAATTGATAAAACAATTATCGATTCTTGGCAACTTAGTAAAAAATTCAAAGTCAATCCTAAAGATGGAATTGGCAAACGATTTCTTACGACGAGCGATTTTCAAAAAAGATTAAGAGATCATGAGACTATGGTTTCTTTAGCAAAGAAAAGTTTAAATCGATTCCAATTTCTTTTGAAAAATATTGATTTTATTCTTGTGTTGACAGATGCTGACGGCTATATTTTATGGCAGTCAGGCAATGAGCATTTGAAAGAACATGCACGTGAAATCCGGTTTTCACAAGGATATCAATGGACAGAATCGATGGTTGGAACGAATTCAATTGGAATCGCTTTACGAACAAAAGAGGCAAATTTTATTCACGGATACGAACATTTTGCCAGAGCCTCGCACAACTGGAGCTGTGTCGCATCTCCCGTTTTTGGAGAAAATCGAGAAGTTGTAGGGGTAGTCGATTTATCAATGCCTGCACATTATCCGAAGAAAGAGGATTTTTTATTTACCGTTCAATTGATTGCGGAGTTTATTTCAGAAGCATTGCAAAGGAAAGTATTTGAAGAACAGAAGTATATGTTACAATATTTTTCTAGTAAAAAACAAGCAGGAATACTTTGCAACTCCTCCATGACCATTTTACACATATCCCCTGAACTAGTAGATGAACCTGAAGCCTATATTGGAAAAAAGCTAAGTGCTCTTCCAAATGATAAATGGGAGATTGTAAAACGTGATCCTATTCGAAAAGAAGATACTTGTATCGGCTATTTTGTTTACGTTAAACATAGAATATTTAATCATCCTTTTAAGTTTCATTATGTTTCAGGTCGAAGCAAAACTTTTCATCAATTATTGGAAGAAGTACAAATTGTCGCACCAACTTCAGCCCCCATTCATTTATAAGGATGGGCGTAAAACCCCTACGCCTTTAGGCTAGGGGATGTAAGCCC